>JADGHJ010000012.1 GCA_019686175.1 Chloroflexota bacterium
ACCTCGCCGGTGCCAGGCTCGCGCCAGGCGAGCGCCGCCGTGATTCCCAAGCGCCCTTCGTTGAACAGGAACGGCTCGGTCCAGACCACATCGGGGCTGACGATCGCCTGCCGGTACCAAGAGCGCTCGCGCGGATCGTAGCCCGCGGCCAGGGGACGGTGGAGGGGGAGCCGCAGTCCCAGCGGGGTCACCACTTCTTCGTGGGGCAACCCACTGTTCACGCCGGGCGCGGAGCGGTTCAGCACCACCGAGCCGTCGCGGTCGCGCCACGCCCCCACGAAGCGACCGGTGGCATGGTCACTGTAGCTCACCCACGCCAGCCCGCGCGTGTAGCGCAGCCGCTCGACGAAGTGCTCGCCCAGGCGATCCAGGTCGTCGGCCGGCAACAGGCCCCGCCGCATCTCCGCTTCGAACTCGCGCAAGATGAGGACGGCGGGCTCGACGAGCCCGCGCAGCTGCAACGCCGCGGCGCCGGAGACCGCGCGGAAGTGCATGTCGGACAGCTCGCGGATCGACGCGCTGGTGCTGCGAAAGGCCACGAGGCTGATAGCACCGACGGTGAGCAACAGCAGCCCTGTCAAGAGGACGAGCAGGGTCACGCGCAGTGGCACGCGCCGGGGTCGTGGTAGCATCGACACTTAACCGTCATGCGCTGCCAGCTTGGCAGCGTAGATGATCACCAGGACCACCAGCGCCGTGGCGCTCGACGGCACCGCAGCCAAACGGCCCGCCGCCGTCGCTACCAGTGTACGGTACCTGTTCGCACCATACCAGCACCTCCATTCATGGGGAGGCTGCCAGGCGCTGCTTGCTAGACGCCCTGCGAGCGGCAACCATTAGCACCAGTTGCGCGTGCCCGCAGTGGGCAGGCGCGGCCGCCGCTCGGCATACTGAATACAGGAGCGACTGGAATTTGCCCGCCACTGGGCCGTAGGCAGTGCTCGACGGCCAACCACCACAGAGGCGACGGTGCACGTTACGATCAACGGTAACACCCAATTCCTGATCGCCGACGAGATCGGGGACATCGTCCCGGGTAGCGAGCAGGGGTTCTATCACTCCGATATCCGTTTTCTGTCGGAGTATCTGTTGGAACTCAACGGCCGCCGGCTGCGGCCGCTGGCCACGCGGGTACTCGAGCACTTCCACTCGGTTCACCTGCTCTCCAATCCGGTGGGCGACGAGCTGGAAACGGAGAGCCTCACCCTGTTGCGCCAGCGCCTGCTCGACGGGGTCTTGCACGAGGACCTGGAGCTGCAGAGCTATCTCGATCGGCCCGTGCTGCTGCAACTCCAGTTCACGTTCGCGGCCGACTTCCTGCACATCTTCCAGGTCCGGGGCCATATGGGACCTCAGGAGCCGGCAGCGGCGGCCCGCGGCACGCTGGTGCGGCCGCTGCCCGACGGGCGGGGGATCTACCTGAGCAAGTCCGATGGACGCGAGTTCCCCTGTGTCGAGATTCGCTTCTCGCAGCCGCCCTCGTATCCCCGCCCCAACGTCGTGCGCTTCGTGGTGACGCTGCCGCCGCGCGGCACCTGGCGGCTCTGCACGGACGTGCTGCCCCGCGCGACCGCGGGCCCGGTGTCGCGCGCGCAGTTCACCTGCGAGCGCCCGCGCACGACCTTGCCGCCCCGGACGGAGCGGCCCGACTCGCTGCCGCTGCGCGAGGCGCCGCGGCTGGACACCGACTCCTACGTGCTGCAGGAGGCCTACGAGCGCGCGCTGCGGGACCTCTGGTCGCTCCACTTCAGCGGCAACCTGCAGCAAGCCGAGGGGGCTGTGCTGGCGGCCGGGATTCCCTGGTTCATGGCGCTGTTCGGCCGCGACAGCTTGATCTCCGCCTACCAGGCGCTGCCCTATTACCCCTACGTCGCGGCTAGCGTGCTGCGGGCGCTGGCCCGGCTACAGGGGACCCAGGTGAACCCGCGCACCGAGGAGCAACCAGGCAAGATCCTGCACGAGCACCGGCCGGAAGCGCTGCTTGGCGATCGCGCTCCCATTCCCGCCTTCCCCTATTACGGGACCATCGATGCCACGCCGCTGTTCTTGATCGTGCTGGCCGCCACCTATCGGCACACCGGCGACGCGGCACTGGTCGACGAACTCTGGCCATCGGCCGAGCGCGCGCTGGCCTGGATCGATGAGTACGGCGACCGCGACGGCGACGGCTTCCTAGAGTACCTCCGCTCCACTGATGAAGGATTAATCAACCAGGGCTGGAAGGACTCCTGGGACAGCATCCGCTTCCGCGACGGCACGGTCGCCCAAGGGCCGATCGCGCTGTGCGAGGTGCAAGGCTATGCCTACGCCGCCCGGCTGGCGATGGCCGAGCTGTGTGAGGCCCGCGGTGACGCCGCCCGGGCGGCGCAGCTGCGCGCGGCGGCCACGGCGCTCGCGGCTCAGTTCGAACGCGTCTTCTGGCTGCCCGAGCGGGGCTACTACGCGCTGGCCCTCGACGGGCGCAAGCAGCCGGTCGACGGCCTGGCGTCGAACGCGGGGCAGGCACTGTGGACCGGCATCGTGCCGCCCGAGCGCGCGCCACGGGTCGCGGAGGTGCTGCTCGGCCCCGAGATGTTCAGCGGCTGGGGCGTGCGCACCATGGGTGCCCGCGAGGGCGGCTATAACCCCGTCGGCTACCACACTGGGACGGTGTGGCCTCACGACAACTCGCTCATCGCGGCGGGGCTAGCCCGGTACGGTCTGTTCGAGGAAGCCGCGCGGATCATCCAGGCACAGCTCGCCACCGCCGCCCACTTCCCGAACTACCGCTTGCCCGAGCTCTTCGCGGGTTACGGCCGCGACGAGTTCAGCTTCGTGGTCGAGTACCCGGTGGCCTGCAGCCCCCAGGCATGGGCCGCGGGTGCCGTGCTGCTGTACGTCACGACCATGCTCGGCCTGGTAGTCGACGCGCCCCGACGCCAGATCCGGCTGCGTCCGTTCCTGCCGCCAGGCATCAACCACCTGCGCCTACGAGGCGTGCGGCTGCCCGAGGGTGAACTCGACGTCGAGCTAGTGCGGGAGTACGGCGAGCTCCAGAGCCGGCTGCACGAGGCGCCGCGCGGCTGGCGGGTCGAGGGTGCCATGTGGCGCGACACGCCGTTCTGGTAACGGTGCAACCCCTACGGTAGCGGCGGGCCCGTCTCGCCTGCCGGCTCTGGCAGCGCGGGGATCACGCCACGGCGCTGGGCACTGGCCAGCCAGGCGGCCAGGTCGGCGCTGGTGTACACCCAGCGCCACCCTTGCGCCCAGCGGCCGACCACCTCCCAGACGAACCGCGCCCATACGGCGCGGGGAACGGCGTACCCGAGGTGGTCCGCCAGGATCGAACGGGCGAGGTCCGCGGCCCCCGGCCCGCCGTATCCCCAGCCCCAGCCATCCACGCTGTCATTGCTGATCCGTGCCAACGGCCACCAGCCCGTAGCATCCTGGACGACGACGATACACGGGCCGAGGCCGTGCAGGCTATCCGAGTAGCCGCGGTAGATCTTCACGCGAGTCGGTCCTGCCTCTGCACGTGGGTGTTCCGCCCCGCCAGCGGGGCCATCGCTCTCAGGATAGTCGAGGCGGGCGCCCCCTGCCCATCGGGGTTGGCGGTGCAGGACGCGGCTTGGAACGGTGAATGCCGTATCCTTAGGGAGCAGCGGGCCGAGCGTGGCCCCGCGGCGCACCGGGACCGCGCAATGGCCGGCCACGGTTGCGCCCGCGTGGGCGCCAGGCTTAGCATGAAGCCACGACCCGTCGCCGTGTCGGGGCCCACTGCACGCGCAGCGCCGAGGAGGTCGCATGCCCGACGTCACCACTACTTCCGCCATCGCCACCGGCCACCTCGCAGTGCAGGATTCACGCACCGGGAAAGCGTACGAGCTGCCGATCCGCGAGGGCGCCATCCGTGCCACTGACCTACGTCAGATCAAGACGGACGCCAAAGATTTCGGGCTGATGAGCTACGACCCGGGGCTGGTCAACACCGCCGCGTGCCGGAGCGCCATCACCTTCATCGACGGCGACGCCGGCAAGCTCTGGTACCGTGGCTACCCCATCGAGGAGCTGGCCGAGGGCGCGACCTTCTTGGAGGTGGCGTACCTGCTGCTCCACGGGGAGCTTCCTACCCCGGCGCAGCTCGACGCCTGGACGCAGGCGGTGCGGGCGGAGAGCGAGGTCCCGGACGGGATCGTCGCCCTCGTCCGCTCGTTCCCGCGGGAAGCGCACCCGATGTCCGTGCTGCTGGCGGCCGTCGGGGGCCTGGGAGCCTACCATCCCGAGTCCAAGGCGATCCAGCAGCCCGAGCAGCGCCTGCGCGACATCCGGCGGCTCATCGGCGTCATGCCCACGCTGGCCGGCTTGATCTACCGCCACCTCACCGGCCGCGAGCCGCGCCGCTTTCCGGCGACCGGCGACTACGCGCGTGACTTGCTCACGGCGCTGTTCGCTGACGACGAGCAGTATACGCCCGATCCGCGCGTGGTCCGCGCGATGAACGTGCTGCTGATCCTGCACGCGGATCACGAGCAGAACTGCAGCACCAACGCCGTGCGCAACATCGGCTCGGCGGACACGGACCCCTACTCCTGCATCGCGGGCGGCGTGGCGGCGCTCTACGGCCCCCTGCACGGCGGGGCGAACGAGGCCGTGCTCCGCATGCTGCACCAGATCCAGACCGTCGATCGCGTGCCGGGCTTCGTGGATCGGGTCAAGCGCGGCGAAGGCCGCCTCATGGGCTTCGGCCACCGTGTGTACAAGAACTACGATCCCCGCGCACGCATCATCAAGCGTACGGCCGAAGAGGTGTTCGCCGCCCAGGGCATGAACCCGCTGCTCGACGTGGCCGTCGCCCTGGAGAAAGTCGCCCTCGAGGACGCCTACTTCATCGAGCGCAAGCTGTACCCGAACGTGGACTTCTACAGCGGGCTGATCTACGAGGCGCTGGGGCTGCCGCCCGGGATGTTCACCGTCATCTTCGCCGTCGCCCGCACCAGCGGCTGGCTCGCCCAGTGGCAGGAGATGGTGGAGGACGACGAGCAGAAGATCGCGCGCCCACGCCAGATCTACATCGGCCCCGGGCTGCGCCACTACACGCCGCGTGGCTGAGCCCACCACGGCCGGACGCCGGGCCACCGGGGACAAGGGGAGCGGGACAGTCATGAATGCGCTGCGTGCTTATGAGCAGCGCCTGCGCGACGCGCTGGGGCTGGCAGGGCGGCCGGTCGGCGTGGCCTTCCTGGAGCGGCCGCCGGCTGAGATTCCGCCCTTCGCCGGCAGCGCCCCGGCGGGCTGCCACTTCTGGCGGCTCGCCGCCGAGGGACGCACGTTCTACACCGTTCCTGCAGACCATCACCACTGCCCCATCGGGAGCTACACCCACAACGTACCGCTACCCGAGGCGCGCGCCGCCGAGCTGCAGCGGACGCTCGACTGGATGGCCGACCTCGGCTACCTGCGCCCGGAGGAGGTACCCACGCTCCCGCGGCTGGCGCGGCCCCCGGGCGCTATCGTCTATGCGCCGCTCGGCGCGATGCCGGTCCCGCCGGACGCCGTCCTGCTGGCGAGCCGGCCGGGCCGCCTGATGCTGCTCCAGGAGGCCGCCTTGCACGCCGGCCTGGGCGCCGCCTTCCCGTTGCTGGCGCGCCCCACCTGCATGGCGCTGCCGGCCGCGCTCGACCGCGGCCTCGTGCTCAGCGCGGGCTGCATCGGCAACCGCATCTACACCGATCTCGGCGACGACGAGCTGTACGTGGTGCTACCCGGGCGCGACCTGCCACGGGTCGTGGAAGCGCTGGACACGGTGGTCGCGGCGAACGCGGCGCTCGCCGACTACCATCGCGCCCGCCGTCAACAGCTCAGCGCCGAGTAGTGGCCGCGCCGGCGTATGAAGCCGTGGGCTGCGCGCATGGTACGATCTATGGCAGGAGAGGCCGCGGCCCACTGCGGCGCGGATCTAGACGAGGACGGTGAACAATGGCGAACGAGGGCAACGCGCCGGGGACCGGTCCGCTGGTGACGTTCACGGATGTCGCCCGGCAGAAGCTGATCGAGGTGCTGGACGAGAAGCAGCTCCGGGGCCAGGCGGCGGTGCGCCTCGCCGTCCAGGGCCGGGGGCCCAACGGCCTGGAGTACGCCATGGCGCTGGAGCCCGAGGGCCAGCCCGATCCGACTGATACCGTGGTGGACGTCGGCGACTTCCAGGTGTTCGTCGACGCCGAGTCAGCCCCGCAGATCCAGGGTGCCACGGTGGATTATGTCGAGGATCTGATGGGCGGCGGCTTCCAGATCCACAACCCCAATCCGTTGTGGAGCGACCCACTCGCCCAGGGCATCCAGGAGTTGATCGACACGCGCATCAACCCCAGCGTGCGCATGCACGGCGGCCACGTCACGCTGATCGACGTGAAGGACAACCTCGTGTATGTGCGCCTGGGCGGCGGCTGCCAGGGGTGCGGCATGGTGGACGTCACCCTCCGGCAGGGGATCGAGGCCCTGATCAAGCAGCAGTTCCCGCAGATCGAGGCCGTCGTCGACACCACGGACCATCGCGGCGGCACCAACCCCTACTACCAGCCCGCCAAGGGTGCCGCCGGGCAGAGCCCGTTCTACGCTCCATCCAAGGGATAGGCGCGCTCAGCGAGGCTGTCCCACCACCGGTAGCGCGAGCCGCGCGGGGCCCGCGGCCAGACATTCCGCCGCGGCAGGGGGCGCATCGGCAGGGCCAATCAGGAAGCCGAGTCGGGCGTGCGCCTCGCGTAGCGCGGCCTCCACCGCCTCGGGCGTGTCGCCGCGGGCGAACAGGAAGCCGAGGTAACGGTCGCCCTCGGGCAAAGGCACCACCGGCTGGCCGAGCGGGATCGTGATCTCCAGCCCCTCGATGCCCGGCACCCGCCGCGCGGTCTCCTCGCCTTGCACGCCGTACAGGACGCCCGCCCGCGGAATGGGCAGCATCATCACCCCGGCCGCCGCGCGCTCGCGGACCAGCAGCCCCGTGAGGTCCAGGCCCACGGCATGGCGCAGGATCAACTCTTCCAGACTGATACCGGCGCCGAAGCGGAGCGTCCGGGAGCAGAGGCCGCCGATCGAGCGCGCGGCGATCTCCAGCACGTACGGCCCGCCCGGCCCGACGCGCAACTCGGCGTGCAGCGGCCCCTCGCGTAGCCCCAGCGCCGCGGCCGCGCGCGCCACCCTGTCCGCCACCGCGGCTTGCAGGACAGGCGGGTGGCGCGAGGGCGTGATGTACAGTGTCTCCTCGAAGTACGGCCCGTCGAGCGGGTCCGGCTTGTCGAACACCGCCAGCACGTGCAGCTGGCCGGCCACCAGCAGCCCCTCCAGCGCGACCTCCGGTCCCGGCAGGAACGACTCCACCAGAATGTGCCGCTGGTTGGCGTCGTCGGCGGCGAGCAGCGCCGCGATGCGCTGGAACGCCGCCACGAACTCGGCGGGCGTGTCGGCGCGGATCACGCCGCGGCTGGCGGCCAGGGCGGTGGGCTTGAGCACGCAGGGGTACGGCGCGACGGCCGCCGCCCGCGCCGGATCGGCGTCCACCGTCCAGCGCTGGAAGGCCGGGCCGGGCAGGCCCGCGTGGGCCAGAACTCGCCGCAGGCGGTACTTGTCTCGGGTGGCGCGCACGGCGTCCGGGGCGTTGTGTGGCAAGCCCAGCGCCGCCGCGGCCAGCGCGGCCAGCACCGCCGTGTCGTCGTCCACGCCGATGACCGCGTCGAGCGGTACGTCGCGGGCGAAGCGCACGATGCGGCGCACCGCGCGGTCGGGCCGCCGGAAATCGAGCGCGAGGGTGGTATTGCGAACGTGGCCGGCCAAGGCTTGGCGCCGCTCCGAGCCGACCACCACCTCGACGCCCAGGCGGCGCGCCGCAGTGAGGAACGGCCGCGCACGATAGGTGCGCGTGCTCATGAGCAAGAGGACACGCGGCATCTACACTCCCGCCTCGGTGATGGTCAGCGGACCGAACTGGTCCGCGGTGGGCTCCGCTCAGCAGAACCAGGGCTCGGTGAGCCGTGGCACCGCCGGCGTGGCGGCCAGTCGGTCGCGATCAAGCGGCGGCACGGGGCGGGCCGCGGTGGCATGCGCCAGCGCGCGCAGCCGGGCGAACGTCTCCACCGCCGGCTCGCCGTCGCGCGCCGCCTCCTCCACCAGCGCAGCAGCTGCGGTTGCTAGGGCGTCCATGCGTGGATCGGGATGGTGCCAGCGGTAGGCGAACGCCTCCGGATCGAACGCCCCCAGGTGCGGCGCCAGCGCGGCCGTGCCGAGCAAGCTGGAGCCGCGCGGTACCAGCAGCCGGATGGCGAGCTGGACGGGGTCGACGTGGCGCACCAGCGCGTGCCGCTCGATGAAGGCCAGCAGCTCCAGGTAGTCGTCGAGCGTGGTCCAGGGCGTGAACGGGACGAAGGTCGGCCGCAGTGGGACGCCCACGGCGCGCGTCAGCCCCAGCGCGATCACCACATCCTGCGCGGTGTGGCCCTTCTGCAACGGCGCCAGGATGTGGTCGTGGACCGCCTCCACTGCCGAGACGATGAACAGGCAGCCCGCGGCCCTGAGGGCCGGCAGGTGCTGGCGGTGCTCCAGCAGGTGCTCGATCTTGATCGTGGCGTCGAAAGTGAGGTGCGGCCACGCCGCGTGCAGCTCGGCGACGAGTCGCAGCGAGTGGCGGATGCCGTTGAAGAAGTCCGGATCCCCGAAGGTGATGTGCTCGGCACCCAGCGCCACAAGCTGCGCGATGTCGGCCAGCACGACCTCCGGGTCCACGATGCGCAGCCGCCCGCCGTAGACGGGGGTGAGCGGGCAGTGGAGGCAGCGGTGGGCGCAGCCCCGGCTGGCCTCGACGTAGCCTACCCGCCGCTGACCGTCCGGGGTCTCCACGTGCGCGTAGCGGTCGAGCTCCGGCAGCCCGTCGCGTGCCGGCAGGCGCCAGTGCTGGCGCCCCAGGTACACGCCGCCGTCCGCCTCACGCAGCCGCACGCCCGGGACAGGCGCCTGGGACGCTGGCCCGCCGCACGCGTTGGCCCGACCCGCTGCGATCCGGTCGGCGAGCGCCACCAGGGGCGTCTCGTACTCGCCCCCGATCACGCTGTCGGCCCAGCGCCCGAGCACCACGTCGCCGTGCAGCGCCGCGTACAGCCCGTAGAAGCAGATGTGCGCGTCGGGATTGAGCGCGCGCACGCGCTCGGCCAGCCGCACCCCCAACCGCATCGCCGTGTGCATGGGGGTCGAGATGCCGACGAGCCGCGCCGCGCGCACTGCCGTGGGGTCCAACCGCTCGACCGCCAGATCCTGGCAGCGGACGGCGTGGCCGGCCGCACGCAGGTGCGCCGCGGGGCTGGCCAGGGCGAGCGGCTGGTGCCCCAGCTCGTAGGTCGACAGCAGGAGGACATTCATCTCGGCGACTCGCTCAGCCGTTCCGCCTCGGCGAGCAGCTCCTCGATGTAGCCCATGCCCGCGCGCCAGAACCCGGGATCGGCGATGTCGATCCCGATGGAGGCCAGCAGCTCGCGTGGCCCCACCGAGCCGCCAGCGCTGAACAGCTGCCGATACTTGGCGACGAACGCCGGCCCCTCCTGCTGGTACAGGCGGTACAGGCCGAGGGTCAGGAACTGCCCGAACGGATAGGCGTAGACGTAGAACGGGCTGTGGATGAAGTGGGGGATGTAGCTCCACCACAGCCGGTGGCCGTCGGTCAGCTCCAGCGAGTCGCCGAACATCGCCTGCAGCTCGTCCTGCCAGATGGTGCCCAGCGTGGCGCTGTCCAGCTCCCCCTGCTGGCGCCGAGCGCGGTGCGCGCGCTGCTCGAAGCGGTACATCGCGACCTGCCGGAAGGTAGTGGCGAACAGGTCCTCGATCTTACTCGCGAGGAACGCCAGTCGCTGCTGGCGATCGGTGAGCTGCCGCAGCAGCGCGTCGAACACGAGGATCTCACCGAACACGCTCGCCGTTTCCGCCAGGGCCAGAGGCGGGTGGTAGACGAGAATGCTCTGCACGCTGGAGAGCACGTCGTGGATGCCGTGGCCCAACTCGTGGCCCAGCGTCATCACGTCGCGCGGCTTGCCCGTATAGTTGAGCAGGACATAGGGATGCGTGTCCGGCGTGTTCGCCGCGCAGAAGGCGCCGCCGCGCTTGCCGTCGCGCAGCGCCGCGTCGATCCACCGGCGCGCGAAGAAGCGCTCGACGATCTCGCCGATCTCGGGCGCGAACGCGGCATAAGCCTCGACCACCAGGCGGCGCGCGTCGTCCCAGGGAATATCTTGCGGGCTCCCGGGCAGTGGTGCGTAGCGGTCCCAGACGTACAGTTTGTCGAGCCCCAGCAGCCGCCGCTTCAAGTGGTACCAGCGTGCCACCAGCGGGTAGCCCTCCACGGCGGCCGCCACCATGGCCTCGACGATCTCGCTGGTCAGCTCGTTGCTCAGGTGGCGTGCCGTCTCGGGCTCGGGATAGCCGCGCAACCGGTCCTCGATCGCCTTGTCCTGCAGCAGGGTGTTGTAGATGAACACGAGCTGGCGCTCGTACTGCCGCAGGCCCGTGGTGAGGCTCTCGGCGGCACGTTGCCGCAGGCCGCGGTCGGGGTGGTACAGGTACGCCAGCAGCGCCGATTGGTTCAGTCGCTCGGTGCGGCCCTCAACCTCCAGGGTGAACTGCATGGTGGAGGTCAGCTCGTCGAACAGGCGCGCGAAGGCCGCGCCGCTGGTGACCTCCTTCTCGTTGAGCACGCGCTCCTCGGGCTCCGAGAGCTGGTACGGCTTGCGCTGCAGCACCTTCTCGATGTAGTGCCGCACGCGGCGCAGGCCCTCGCTCGCTACGGCAGCGCGCAGGCGCTCGGCATCGAGTTGGGCCAACTCCAGCTCGAAGAACAGCAGGTGGTTCTGGATCTGCGTGCCGCGCTCCAGGACTTTGGCCACCAGGGCGCCGTGGCGCGGGTTCGCCGCATCGGCGGCGTGCACCAGGTGCGCGTAGGTCGCTGGCGGGGTCGCGCGAGTGAGGATCGTCTCGTAGCGTTGGAACGCCTCGGCGAGCGCGGCGTCGTCGAGGCTGGCCAGCCGGCCCTTGTAGTCGGTCTCGAAGGCGCGGGCGAGCGCCAGCACCGCGTCGAGGTCCGCGTCCAGCCTGGGATCGTCGATGCCGGCGTACAGCTCCGAGAGGTCCCAGCTCGGGAGCTCCCGGGGGGCACCAGGCTCGGCCACGGGGGTGGTCACTACCATGTTGCAACTTCCTCAATGTCGGGCGAATGCTGCTCTCCTACTCCACATTCTAGCCCCCGGCGGCTGACACACCGGCCATGGGCGGCCGGCCGCGCCAGAAGGGTAAGATAGGCCACAGCGTGGAGGAGACGATATCATGCGGATAGAAGCGCGCCTCGCCGAGCTCGGCTACCAGTTGCCGCCCCCGTTCGTGTACCCGAGCCCGAACCGCCGGGGCATCGTGCAGGTGGGCGAGTTGGTGTTCGCCTCGGGCCACCCGCCGACCGAGTTCCACGGCGTGCCGATCCGTGGGAAAGTCGGCCGCGAGCTGAGTGAGGCTGAGGGCTACGCCTGCGCCCGCTCGTGCGCGCTGAACATCCTTGCCTCGCTCAAGCAGGCTGTCGGCGATCTGGACCGGGTGCGCCAGGTGGTGAAGGTCGTCGGCTATGTGAACTCGGCTCCCGGCTTCGAGCGGCAGTTCGCGGTGATCGACGGGGCCTCGGACCTGTTCCTAGCCCTGTGGGGTGACCAGGGGAGCCACACCCGCTCGGCGATCGGGGTGTTCGAGCTCCCGCGCGGGTACCCGTGCGAGGTCGAGGCGGTGTTCGCGCTGGGAAGCTGACTGAGCAATGGAGCAGGTGCTGCAGGTCGTCGGAGCCGTGCTGATCCTGGTCGCCTACGTGCTGGCCCAGATTGGCGTGGTCCGACCCGACGCCTACCTCTACCTTCTCCTGAACCTGAGCGGATCCACGCTGCTGGCCGTGCTAGCCTGGAGCGGGCAGCAATGGGGGTTCCTGCTACTGGAAGGCGTGTGGGCCCTGGTCTCGCTGTGGAGCCTGGGGCGCCGGCTTCGCGGCGCGGAGACCTTTGGCTGAGACTCCGTCTCAGGGTGAAGCACAGGATACAGGCCGATGGACCAGCAGGGGAGAGGCATGGGCGCGATCCGCGCGGTGTTCTTTGATGTTGGCGGCACGCTGGTGTATCCCCACCCCTCGTTCCCGGGAGTGATCGCGCGCGTGCTCGCGCAGCATGGATTCCCGGTGCCCGAGGAGCAGATCGCGGCTCTAGAGCCGATCGTGTTGGCGGAGATGGCGACCCTCCACGCCGCAGGTGGTGGCTTCACCCGCTCGGAAGCAGAGTCGCGCCAGTTCTGGCACGGGCTGTACTGCCGCTTCCTGGACCATCTCGGCATTCCGGCGGGAGGCGATCTGCCCCGTCATTTGTACGACGAGTTCATCAAGTACGAGACCTACCGGCTCTACCCCGACACTCTGCCGGCGCTGGAGGCGTTGCGGGCGCGTGGCGTGGCCCTGGGCATCATCTCCAACTGGGAGAGCTGGCTGGAGCCCCTGCTGCTCCACCTGGAGATCCACGGCTTCTTCGCCGCTACCGCGATCTCCGGCCACCACGGCGTCGAGAAGCCCGATCCGCGTATCTTCGAGCTGGCGGTGGCGAGCCTCGGCGTGCCACCCGCGGAGGCCGCGCACGTGGGCGACAGTGTGCGGCACGATGTGGAGGGCGCGCGCCGGGCCGGGCTGGTGCCGGTGCTGATCGACCGTCGGGGCCAGCGCGATGGGGGCGACTACCTCTGCATCTCCGATCTGCGCCAGTTACCCGCGGTGCTGGGCCTCGACGTGCCCGTGAGCGAGCGGTGAGCCTGCACCGACTCATTGCGCGGCCCGCGTCAGGCGCCTCGCTGGCGCCAAGGCCCTGTCGTTGCTGATGCGCCGAATCGCCGCCGCCGCCGCCATCATCTTCCTGGGCAACGTGGCCAGCCGGATCCTCGGGCTGACACGGGAGATGGTGTTCGCCGCGTTGTTCGGCACCTCTGGCGCCATGAGCGCCTACCGGACGGCGGCACGCGTCCAGATCATGGTCTACGACCTGCTGGTGAGCGGCGCCATCAGCGCGGCGCTGGTGCCGGTGTTCAGCCAGTACGCGGAGGAGTCGCGGGCCGCCCTAGGGCAGGTCGTGAGCGTCGTGCTCAGCCTGCTGGCGCTGGTGCTGGGGGTGGTGGTGCTAGTGCTGATCGTCGCCGCGCCCGCCCTCGTCGGCCTGCTCGGCGCTGATGCCCAGTACTTCGATCTGACCGTAACCCTGACCCGCTGGGCCCTGCTGTCGGTCGTGCTGCTGGGCATCGCCGGCGTGCTCACGGCAGCGCTGCACGCGCGCCGCGACTTCAAGTGGGCGGCGCTAGCCACCGCCGCGTACAACGTGGGCATCATCGGCGCCGCGCTGGTTCTCACGCCGCTGTGGGGCGTCGAGCCCGACGGGAGCCGGCCGGACGCCAGCGTGGTCGCCCTAGCACTGGGGCTGGTGGTCGGCGCGGCGCTCCAGGTGCTGGTCCAGGTGCCGGGCCTGCGCGACCTGCCCTGGCGGCTGGCGGTGCAGTGGCGCCATCCGGGCGTCCGCACCGCTGTGCGCCTGTACACGCCGGTGGCACTCGGCTTCGCGGTGACCTATCTGGGCGTGTTCGTGGACACCCGGCTAGCCTGGCGGACGGGCGAGGAGTCGCTAGCTATCCTGCAAGCGGCTACCACGCTGATCCAATTCCCGCTGGGGCTGGTGTCGAGCGCCGTGGCGCTGGCTGCTCTCCCGACACTGGCCCGGGCCGCGCACAGCGGCGCCACCGACCAGTACCTGGCCACCTTGCGGTTCGCCACGCGGCTGGTGCTGCTCCTCATCCTGCCGGCCACGGTCGGGTTGATCGCCCTGCGCGAGCCAGTCGTAGCCTGGCTTTTCCAGCGCGGCGCGTTCACCGCGGCGGCCACGGAGGCCACGGCGCGCGCCTTCCTGTTCTACGCGCCGCAGTTGCCCCTCGTGGCCCTCGACCAGCTATTCATCGCCGCCTACTACGCGCGCCAGAACACGCGCACGCCGATGCTCGTCGGCGTGGGCACCGTGCTGCTCTACTTGGTCACCGCGCCCGCACTCTGCACCTGCGTCGACCTGCCGGCACTCGGGCGGGCGGATATCTACTTGGGACGGGACGGGCTGGCGTTGGCCAACGCCCTCCAGAACGGCATGCACGGCGTCTTGATGTACCTCCTGCTGCGGCAGCGGTTCCCTGCGCTGGCGGAGGGGTTGGGCGGCTATCTTGCGCGAGTTGGGAGCGCCGCGGTAGCGATGGGAGCCTTGCTCGTGGCGGTTGAACCGGCACTGGGCACCTGGGCCCGCGGGGCACCGGGGCCAAGCGTCGTGGCAGGCGGGCTGCTCGGCCTCGCCTGCTACGCCCTGCTGTTGCTGCTGCTGCGGGTGCAGGAGGCCGCGCAGCTGGTCGCCCTGGCCCGCGCACGCCTGCGCCTTCGCCCGGGATAACCCTTGCCGGGCGCCCCAAGCGCTCCGCTAGGCTTCTTCGGCGGAAGTTGCAATCCGGCGCCCTGAGCGCACAGTGGGGGGCACGGTGCAGACCCCAGAGGAGCCAATGGCGATGGCCGCGGAACTGGCCGTCCTCGAAGCCCTGGGCGGCCTGGCCCGCATCACGGCCGAAGAGCTGGACACGGCCGCCGCGCTCGGCGCCTTCTCGGGCGCGATGGCCCGGGTTATCCCCCACGACTGGGTGAACGTGGCCTACCTGGAGGCAGACGGCCAGCGGTTCCATCTCCTGGGCACCTTCCTCACCCAGGCCACCGGCCAGGTGCCAGCCCACTACACGGCCGACGTCCACACCGATGGCTCGCCGTTCCGGCACACGCTCCGCACGGGCGAGCCGCGCGTGGTGAACGACTATCCCAGCGATCCGCTGTGGGCACAGGCCGAACCGCGCGTGCGGGCGCTAGTCGAGCAGATGGGACTGCGCGCGGGGCTGAGTGTCGCCCTGCGCCTCCGCGGCCGCGTCATCGGCGCCCTCATCTTCGCTAGCCGCCAGCCGGGCTGCTACCGGCCGGAGCACGTCGAGCGCGCGCAGCACTTCGCCGACTACCTCGCCCCGTTCGTGGAGAACCTACGGCTCTACGCGATCGAGCGCCAGCAGCGGGCGCAGCTCGCCGCGTTGAACGCCATCGGCCAGACCCTGGCCGCGAGTTTGGAGGTGGCCGACGTGTTTCCCGTGTTCGCCACCGCCGCGCGCACCCTGGTGCCGCACGATCGCGTGGGTGTGGCGCTGCTGAGCGAGGACGGCACGACCTTGGAGCGCCTGGCGTTCGCCGCCCATGACCAGCACCAGGTGTCGTGGGGAGACTGCCTGCGGTTGGCCGACACGGGCCTGCGCGTGGTGATCGAGCGTGAACACGGCCTGTGGAGCGCCGACGCCTACCACGACCCCCGGGTCGTGCTGCCGCACGACCGCGCCGCTGTGGAGCGCGAGGGCATCCGGAGCGTGATCTGTGTCCCGCTCCGAGCGAAGGGGCGCGCGTTTGGGATCTTGACTTTCGCCTGCACGGAGCCGGGCCGCTACAGCGAGAGCGAGCTGCGAGCGGCGCAGCAGATCGCCGACCAGATCGCGCCCTTCCTCGACAACGTGCGTCTCTACCGCCAGGTGCGGGCACTCGTCGCGGCGGAGGAGCGCAACCGATTGGCGCGCGAGGTCCACGATACCTTGGCCCAAGGCCTCACCGCGATCGTCCTCCAGCTCGACACAGCCGAGGCGCTGTTGCCGCCCGATGCGCCGGCCACTCCCATGGTGGTGCAGGCGCGCGAGCTGGCACGACACGCGCTGGCCGAGGCCCGCCGGGCCGTGCGAGGCCTCCAGCCCAGTGCCCTCGTGAACCGGACGCTGGTGGAAGCGCTGGAGGACGAGGTGGCGCGCTTCCAGCAGCGCAGCGGCATCCCCGCCTCGTTTGAACGCCCCGCCCAGCACCTCGCGCTGGCCGACTCACAGGCGACAGCGCTGCTGCGGATCGCGCAAGAAGCCCTCCACAATGTCGAGAAGCACGCTCGCGCGCGGTGTGTGCGGGTGCGCTTGGCGTTCGATCCGAGCGCCGCGCCTCCCGTGGCCTCGCTGGTCGTGGAGGACGATGGAACCGGGTTCGAGCCCGGCCAGGAGCAGCCGACGGGCGACGGGGGCTACGGTATTCCCACCATGCGCGAGCGCGCGCGGCTGGTCGGGGGGAGCCTGATCGTGGACAGTCGGCCAGGGGCTGGCACCCGTCTCACGGCGCGGGTCCCTCTCGACAGCCCGGCTACGCCCGTCGTCCCGACCACGCCGGCCCCGTCCCTCGGGGCGGACGCCCCTTAGTCCGGTGCTGGCCGCAACCGCGCCCGATCGTGGCAGCGGAGACTGGCAGCAGGCCGCGCGAGATCAGCCCCCCGCCGCGCTACTCCCGAGGCCTGGCAAGTAGCTTCGATCGACGTAACGGGCCAGCTCAGGGCCCATCGGGAGCTGGTAGCCGAACTGGAGGCGCAGGTCGAGCACGCTCTGCAGGCCAGCGAGATCCAGCTCGGGCCTGACAAGCAGTTGATGAAGACGGTCTGCCGCCACCTCGGGGCTAACGTTCAGCTCGGCAGCGAGCAGCCGCTGGGCCTCATCGGGATGGTCCGCCACCCATTGACGGCCCGCCCGCCAACCGCGCAAGAAGCCACGGACGAGATCGCTGTTGGCCCGCGCCCAGGTACGGTTCACGGCGATCACCGTGCCCGGATAGTGCGGCAGGACCTCGCGCTGGTCGCCGAGATAGCGCAGGCCCGCCTCACGCGCCCGGGCGTCCCATGGCGGGTTGAGGATACCGGCGACCGTATCGCCCTGCGTGATCGACGCGAAGCGCGCCTGCGTGGCGCCCACCGGCACGAGCGTGTAGTCGCCGCGCTCGAGATCAAGGCCCTGTGCCAGCAGGATCGCCCGCAGCACGAGCGCGAAGGCGGTGTCCACGGCATCCACCGCCAGCGGGCGGCCGCGGAGATCCTCCCAGCTCGCGACCTCGGGCCGCGCGAACACGGGCAGCGTCGGGGATGACTCGACCTGGGCGATCGCCACGATCTCCGCGCCCTCGCGGCCCGACCAGGCCAGCACGTTGTCGAACGCCGTGAACGCGATATCGTAGGTGCCGTCGCTAAGTCCGCGCATCTGGACGGTGGAGTTGGGAGTCACGATCAGCTCTACGTCCAGTCCCTCGACGGCGAACAGGCCGCGCGCTCGCGCCGCCACCGTCGCGGCGTCGGGCGTAAAGACGATCACTCGTATAGGACGCAGCTTCGACCCACCGCTCTCGCCAGACTGCTGCGACGGGCCTGCGGCCAGCAGCAGTGGTGTGAGGGGTGGTAGCCCGAGGAGCAGCACAACGAGCAGCAGGTGGCGCATCGGGAGCCCTCCACAGCTTGCAGAATAGGGTCACCCTGTCCGAACGCCGGCGCGGATGCGGCGTGCGCCTACGTACAGCGCATCCAGCCGCGCATTATAGTCGGCCGCGCGGGGATCGAGGCTCTCGATGCAAACGCCGCGCGGCGGATCGCCCAGCGCGTGGATGAAGTGCGTGGCGTCTAGTGCCAGGGCGACGTGCACCACACCCCCCTCGCGCGCGAAGAACAACAGGTCGCCGGCCGCGATCTCTCCACGCGGCACACTGGTTGGAAGCGCCGCCCACTGCTGGTCCGCGTCGCGGGGCAGCCGCACCCCGCACAACCGGAAGGCCAGCTGCACTAGCGCCGAGCAGTCGATCCCGTCGGTCGTGACGCCGCCCCAAAGATACGGTGCTCCCACCAGCGAGTGGGCCCAGCGCACGCTCTCCTGGGGAGGCCGTGGGGGGAACGGCCGCTCGCAGGGCGCGAGCCAGCCCGCCGCCCGAGCGATCGTGGCCACGCCCCCACCAGGCAGTAGCACTGCCACGTGCACGCCATCGGCGCTAGCAGCAGGCAGGACCGTGCCCAGGTAAGCGTGCCTCGGCGTGCCCGCCGCGTCGCCCTCCAGCTGGACGCGCGGCCGGGCGACCACGAAGACCTGGGTGCGCGGAGATGGCGACGGCGCCAGTGCGGCGCCGCGAACCCAGCCGCGGTAGTCGGGCAGCCGCACCAGCGCCCAACCCCCACGCCGCGCCTCGACCTCGACTGGACAGCCCAGCAGGGCCTGGGTCACCCGCTCCTCGTCAGGCCCTTCGCGCGGGTACGCCCACACGTCCACGACGCTGCACGCCACCGCCAGCGGCTCGGACATCGTTCTCTCGATCGGTTCGGGCCTGCGCGGCTATCAGGCCGCCGGTGCCGCGGCGGCCGCTCGCATAGCCGCTTCGATGCGCTCGAAATCGGCCGGGGAGATCACGTGCACGTTTCCCTGGAACGCCAGGTGCCAGTGCTCGGCTGGCCACTTACGCGGGAACTCTAGCTCGCCGAGCAGCCCCACAACCGGCACGTACCGCTCCTCGGGCAACACCACCACGGGCTCGATGCGCACGCGGAACGGATAGTCCTCGCCTTTCTTGCGGCCGTCCCACACGGGCGTGTGCTCCTCCCAGTACGGCGAGGTGATCGTCGCGGTGAAGGCGAACGCCTGGCGCCCGGTCGCGTACAAGACCATCCGATCGCCCGGCTGCATACGCTCGGCCTTCTTGCGATGCCGGCTCTTGATGCCTTGCATCGCGAAGCCCAGCGAGCGGGTAATGGCGATGTTTTCTGGCGAGGTGACGATCAGCCAGTGGTTCACAGCCATCGGCGCTCTTCTCCTCCGGCGCACGGCACGAGATCTCGTCGCAGGCTACCACAGGGGGCAGTGCTGACGGCGCGCGAGCGCTGGAAGCGAGATGCGGTCGTGACGCGGACGTGCTACTCGCGATTCAGCAGCCGCGCCTCGGCACGGCGCGCCTCGCCTTCGAGCAGCTGCCAGATGCGCGCGGTCGCGGCTTGGAAGCCGGGGTGGGCCAGAGTTTCGGCGCTGCGCGGGCGTGGGAGATCGATATCCACGAAATCCTTGATGCGCCCCGGGCCGGCCGTGAGGACGACCACGCGGTCGCTGAGCAGGACCGCCTCCTCGATGCTGTGCGTGACGTAGACGACGGTCTTGCCCGTCTGCTCCCAGACTTGCAGCAGTTCGAGTTGCATCAGGCGACGGTTGAGCGCGTCGAGGTGCGCGAACGGCTCGTCCATGAGCAGCACCTCGGGATCGTTGGCCAGCGCCCGGGCGATCCCGGCGCGCTGCTGCATGCCGCCCGAGAGCTGGCGGGGGAAGAACTGCTCGAAGCCCTCCAGCCGCATCTTGCGCAGGAAACGCTGGACGATGCCGCGCCGCTCCTCCTCGGGGCGGCCGCGGAACTCCGGGCCGAGCCCGACGTTGCGGTCGACTACCCGCCAGGGCAGCAGGCGTGTGTCCTGCCAGACCATGGCCGTGCGCGTCTGCGCGCGCTGCTCGCCCAGGAACGCCACGCTGCCGCTCGTGGGCGCCTCGAGCCCGGCGATGATGCTGAGCAGGGTGCTCTTGCCGCAGCCGGATGGTCCCACCACGGCCAGGAACTCCCCGTCGCGCACATCGAGGGTGATGCCATCCAGCGCTCGCAGGCGGCCGCGGCCCGTGTTGAACTCCTTGACCACATCGACGAGTCGCACCAGCATTGCCGCCTCCTCGCTGGCCCGCGCCGGCTTCTACCGGCAGCGTGGAACACCCCCGCTCCTATAGCCGCGCGGTACACCCCGTGCCCGTCCCAGGATGCCGTGCCAAGCCGACGACTGATGTGCAAAGTATAGGGCCGAGCGGTGGTCCCACGCTGCTCGCACCTCGCCCCGTGGGCGTCGCGGCCAGCACGCCGGGCAGCTACAACCAATCCAACCGTTTGAACACGATCGTCATCAAGCCGGCCACTAGCAGCATCGCCAGGCAGATCGCCAGGAACGCGTGCGGCGTCTCCGCTGGCGGCAGGAACGACGCGGTGTAGTTCATCCCGTAGACACCCGCGATCAGTGTGGGCACCATCACGATCAGCGTGAGCGCCGTCATGCGCTTCACCGTTTGGTTGAGTTGGTTGGACACCGCTGACAGGTACATGTCGAGGCTCGCCGCCAGCAGGTCCCGATAGGTATCCAGCCCGTCCAGCACGCGCAGGACGTGGTCATAGACATCCACGAAGTAGGGCCGCATCGGCTCGGGGAACAGGGGTAGGTCGCGGCGGATGATCTCGTTGAGCACGTCGCGCGTGGGCCCGAGCAAGCGGCGTAGGCGTACCACCGTCTTCCGCAGGGCGAACAGCTCGCCGACCACCGCGGCGTTCGGGCGCGGGTAGATACGCTCCTCCACGTCTTCGACCCACTCGGCGACCGCATCCTGGACCTGCATGTACTGATCGACCAGGCTGTCGAGCAGCGTGTACGCCAGATAGGCGACGCCATCGCCCACCCGATTCACGCCGCGGCTCCAACGCCGGCGCGCTTCATCGATCAGCGGGAGCGGACCATCGTGCAGCGTGACCACATAGTTTTGCCCCCAGAACATCTGGAGTTCGCGCGTCTCGATCCGATGATCGTGCGCTTCGGCAGCGTACAGCACGATGAAGTAGTAGTCGGGGTACTGGTCGCACTTGGGCCGTTGGTGGCGGTGCGCGGCGTCCTCCAGCGCCAGCTCGTGGAAGGCGAACTCCTGGCGCAGCAGCTCGATCTCGCGCGGGCCCGGATCGGCGATGTCCAGCCACAGCAGCGTGTTGGGCTGCTCCCGCAGGTCCGATATCGTCTCGACCGGCACCGCCTCTTGCCAGCCGTGTGCTGGCGATTCGACCGTCAGGTGCGAGCTACCCATGCGCCCTACGCTCGGAGCTGCCTCGAGGCTAGCGACAGGCGGCACACCGCGGCCGACTACCGGTCCGCCTCGATCGGATGCTGCACGATGGGCCCCAGCGCCGCCGCCTCGCGCCCCAGGAGCCGACGCGCCACGGCGGCAAACGGCGCGGCGGGCCCTGTCGTGAAGCAGCGATTGGCGAGCTGCGCCGTCGACGGCGTGGAGGTTGATACCAAGCGCTCCACTTGCCGGACCACTCCTGCGTTACCGTCGAACAGGCGCACATTGGGACCGGCGACCGCCTGGACCAGCGGGGCGAGGAACACGTAGTGAGTACAGCCCAGCACCACCGCGTCCACCCCGGCGGCCACAGGTTCGGCCAGCGCCCGAACGACTAGGGCGCGGGTGCGCGGGCTGGCGAGGACCCCGGCCTCCACCTGCTCGGCCAGGCCAGCACACGGACGGGTCCACACTTGGACGTGCGGCGGCACTGCGGCGAGCAGCGCGGCATAGCCCAAGCCGCCGGCGGTTAGCGGCGTGACCAGCGCGGCGATCTGTCCGCTGGCGGTCGCCGCCGCGGCCGGCCGGATCGCCGGTACCGTCCCGACCACGGGGACCCCCGTCGCCGCGCGCACCTCGGCCAGGGCAGCCGTACCGATGCTGTTGCAGGCGGCCACGAGCAGGGTAGCGCCCTGTGCCACCAGCAACTGGGCAAGCGCTCGGGCTCGTGCGGCCACTTCAGCCGCCGAGCGGGCGCCATAGGGAAAAGCCGCCGTATCCGCCGCGTAGATCAGCGGCATCGCGGGCAGCGCCCGGCGTAGCTCGCGCCAGAGCGACAACCCGCCCACGCCGGAATCGAACAGCCCGATCACCGGCGGATCGGGGGCGACGCCTGGCATCCCCGCCGCTCAGGCCGGGAGCGTCGGCCCGGTGACAGCCCCCTCGCAAGCAGGCCCGACGAGTTGCGCGTACTTGTACAGCGCGCCGCCGGCGTAGCGCGGCGGCGGGGGGCTCCACTCGGCCAGCCGGCGCTGGATCTCGGCGTCGTCCAGCTCCACGTCCAGCCGCCCGTGCTCGGCGTCCAGCACGATGATGTCGCCATCGCGCAGGATGGCGATCGGCCCACCCACCTGGGCCTCTGGCCCCACGTGGCCGACCATCAGCCCCTTGGTGGCGCCGCTGAACCGGCCGTCGGTGATGAGCGCGCACTCCTCGCCAAGCCCCTGCCCAACGAGGGCGGCAGTGGTGGAGAGCATCTCCCGCATCCCCGGCCCGCCCTTGGGGCCCTCGTAGCGGATCACCACCACGTCGCCCGCCTGGATGCGCCGCTGCTCGACGGCGGCGAACGCCTCCTGCTCGCTGTCGAACACCCGCGCTGGCCCGCGATGCTGGAGCTTCTTGACGCCCGCGACCTTGATCACGGCGCCCTCTGGCGCCAGGTTGCCGCGCAAGATACGCAGCCCGCCCGTCTTGCGCAACGGGTTGTGCACGGGACGCAGCACCTCCTGGCCCGCCGGGGGCGGCGGCACGGTGGCCAGGTTCTCGGCCAGCGTGCGGCCCGTCACTGTGAGGCAGTCGCCGTGCAGCAGCCCCGCATCGAGCAGCACCTTCAGCAGGACCGGCACGCCACCGATCTGGTGCAGGTCGAGCATCATGAAGCGGCCGCCCGGCACCAGGTCGGCGATGTGTGGCGTGCGTTCGGCCACCCGCTCGATGTCGTCCAGCGTGAGCTTGACCCCGGCCTCGTGCGCGAGCGCCGGGAGGTGCAGCGCGGCGTTGGTCGAGCCCCCGGTGGCGGCGACCACCGCGATGGCATTCTCGAACGCCTTGGGCGTCAGGATATCGCGCGGGCGGAGGTTCATCTCCAGCAGGCGCATGACCTGACGACCGGCCTCCTCGGCGAAGTGGTCGCGGCTGGTGTCCTCGGCGGGCGGCGAACTGCTGCCGGGCAAGGCGAGCCCGATCGCCTCGGCCACACAGGCCATGGTGTTGGCCGTGAACTGGCCGCCGCACGAGCCGGCGCCCGGGCACGCGCTGCACTCCAGCTCGTACAGGTCGGCCTCGCTCATCCGCCCCGCGCTGACCGCGCCCACCGCCTCGTACACGTCCTGGATGGTCACCGCGCGCCCGCGGAAGCGGCCGGGGAGGATCGTCCCCCCATAGAGAAACACGCTCGGCAGGTTCAGGCGCGCCATGGCCATCAGCATGCCGGGCAGGCTCTTGTCGCAGCCGGCCAGGGCGACGAACGCATCGTAGCAGTGGGCGCGGATCATGAGCTCGACGGAGTCGGCGATGACCTCGCGACTCACCAGCGAGGCCTTCATCCCCTCGTGGCCCATGCCGATGCCATCGCTCACCGCGATGGTGACGAACTCGCGCGGCGTGCCCCCGGCCTGATCGACCCCGCGCTTGGCCGCCTGGGCCTGGCGACTGAGGGCCAGGTTGCAAGGGGTCGCCTCGTTCCAGCTGCTGGCGACCCCCACGAAGGGGCGCTGCAGATCATCGTCGTCGAGGCCCATGGCTCGCAAGAAGGCCCGGTGCGGGGCGCGCTCGATCCCGCGCGTGACCTCATGGCTGGGAAGCCTGCGTTCCGTCTGCACCATCTCGGCCGTCCTCCTCACCCACCGACCGCGCCGCCGGTGCCCCTGGCCACGCCAGCCCGGACACTTGGCTTCGCGGCAGCTTCCACTATAGCAGGGCGTGGCGCCCCCTCGCAGGACGCCTTGCGGACCAGCAGCCAGCGCGGTATAAGCGGGGCACGAGCCGGACCGACCGGTGCGTCAGCACGGGGGAGGGGGTACGGATGGTCGCGACGCAATCGTTCCTGACGCTGCCAGAGCTGCGGCGGGCCGCCAAGCGCAGTCTTCCGCCCGAGGTGTGGGACTACGTGAGTGGCGGCGCGGAGTCGGAGACCACGCTGCGCCGTAACCGCCGGGCGCTCCAGCACTACCAGTTCCGGCCCCGGGTCCTGCGCGATGTCCACGACATCGACCTAAGCACCAGCTTCCTGGGCATCCCCCTCCGCCTGCCGGTGATGATCGCGCCGATGGGCTCCATGTATCTGGTGCACCCGGAGGGCGACGTGGCGCTGGCCCGGGCAGCGGCGCAGGTCGGCTCGGTGCACTGGTTGAGCACGATGACCCACAGCGCGCCGGAGGACGTCGCCGCGGCTGCCGAGGGCCGCGTGATCTTCCAGCTCTACTTCCGCGGCGACAATGCCTGGGCCGAGGAGCTGATCCGCCGCATCGAGGCCGCGGGCTTCCGCGCGCTGGCCCTGACCGTGGACAGCGCCATGTACGGCCGGCGCGAGCGGGACCTCGAACGCCGCTACGACCCTCGCGGCGTCGGTAACCGCGTGCTCAACGTACCGCTGGACCGCGGCCTCCGGCAGACCAAGCTGAGCTGGGCCGATGTGGAGTGGCTGAAGAAGACCACCCACCTGCCGCTCATCCTCAAGGGCATCCAGTGCGCCGAAGACGCTCGTTTGGCGGCCGAGCACGAGGTCGCTGCGGTGTACGTCTCCAACCACGGCGGTCGGCAGCTCGACCACGCGCCCGCCAGCATCGAGATCCTGGCCGAGTGCGTCGAGGCGGTCGCCGGCCGGGCGGAGGTGATCGTCGATAGCGGCTTCCAGCGCGGCACCGACGTGCTGAAGGCGCTCGCGCTGGGCGCGCGGGCTGTGTGTGTCGGCAAGCTGGCCGCCTGGGGCCTGGGCGCGGCAGGGGCCGAGGGGGCGGCGCGCACGTTGGAGATCCTCGCCACGGAGTTGCGCGTGGCCATGGCTAACTGCGGCGTGAGGCGCTTGACCGAGCTGACCCCCGCGCTCGTGCGGCGCGTCTGCGATTGCCGCTGATCTCGCTGCGCGGATGTATCCAGTATCATGTGACGACAGCGCCCGCGACCGCTTGCCGTGTCGGTGTCCACGGCCGCCGGGCGGCTGACGGCTGCCGAAGGAGTAACAGTCGATGACCACGGTGGAACACCCCCCGCCGGTGGGCGAGCTCGGTTTGGCCCGCACCCGCGTCGAGGACCTGCGCCTGATCACGGGCGAAGGACACTACGTGGAGGACATCACGCTGCCCGGCACGTTGTCGCTGGCCTTCGTCCGCTCGCCGTACCCCCACGCCCGCATCGCGCGCATCGATGCGACAGCGGCCGCCGCCGCGCCGGGCGTGGTCGGCGTGTTCACGGGCCGGGACATCCCCGCGATCTTCCCGATCCCGCTGCTGCCGATCGTGCCCAACCCGCGCGTCCCGCCGTACGAGCCGCTGGCCATCGAGGTGGTGCGGCACGTCGGCACCCCGGTGGCAGCAGTGGTGGCCGAGTCGCGGGCGGCGGCCGTCGATGCCGCGCAGTTGGTCGAGGTGGATTACGAGCCGCTGCCAGCGGTCGCTGACGCCGAGGCGGCGCTGGCCGACGGGGCCCCGCTGGTCTGGCCGGAGTTCGGCAGCAACGTCTGCTTCCAGGTGCGGATGCGCGACGGCAACCCGGAGCAGGCGTTCGCGCAAGCGGCCCACGTCGTGGCGCTGACCATCCGCTTCCCGCGCCTGGCGCCGGTACCGATGGAGCCACGGGCGATCCTGGCCCAGTACGATAAGTACACTGGCGAACTGACCGCCTGGGTGACCACGCAGGCGCCCACCGGCACGCGCGACCACCTGGCGCTGGCGCTCGACCTGCCGCAGAACCGCGTGCGGGTGATCGCGCCCGACGTCGGGGGCGGATTCGGGGCCCGCAGCCCGGCCTACCCGGAATTCATCGTCGCGGCCCACCTGGCACGGCGGCTCGGGCGGCCGTGTCGCGCGGTCAACACCCGCTCGGAGGACGTGGCGACCACGACGCACGCCCGTGACGAGGTGGTGCGGATAGAGGGCGCGTTCGACGCCGAAGGGCACCTGCTCGCGCTGCGGGGCCGGGTGGTCGCCAATCTAGGCGCGTTCCTGTACACCAACAGCATCGTCACGCCGCCGCGCATCGCCGCCATGATGCCGGGCTGCTACAAAGTCGAGCACGCCGACCTCGAGGTGTTCGCCGTCTTCACGCACACCAACCCCACCGGTCCCTACCGTGGCGCCGGGCGGCCCGAGGCAGCCGACTGCATCGAGCGGCTGATGGACGCTGCTGCCCGCCAGCTCCGCCTGGACCCCATCGAGCTGCGGCGCAAGAACTTCATCGAGCCCAATGAGTTCCCACACCGCATCCCCACCGGGCCGGTGTACGACTCGGGCAACTACCCGGGCGCGCTAGAACAGGTCATCGCGCTGAGCGGCTACCACGACCTGAAGCGCCAGCAGGCGGAGGAGCGCGCGCGTGGCGAGCGCACGCTGATGGGCGTGGGGCTGGCAACCTTCGTGGAGCCTAGCGCGGCCGGCTGGGAGAGCGGCTTCGTGCGCATCGAGGCCTCCGGCCGCGTCTCGGCCGCCACGGGCTCGTCGGCCCACGGTCAGGGCCACGAGACCACCTTCGCGCAGATCCTGGCTCACCACCTCCAGATCCCCTTCGAGCACATCGTCGTCCGCCACGGGGACACCCACGTCGGGCCGCCCGGGGTGGGCACATTCGGCAGCCGCAGTACAGTGCTGGGCGGCACGGCGCTCGTCCAGGCCGCGCAGCAGGTGGTCGAGAAGGCCAAGCGTATCGCCGCCTCGCTGCTGGAGGCGAGCCCGGACGACGTGGAGCTACGTGAGGGGACGTTCCGGGTAGCCGGCGTGGCGGGGCGCACGGTGACCTGGGCGCAGGTGGCCGCCGCGGCCTACGGGCGCGGCAAGCTGCCGCCCGGCGAGACGCTCGGGCTGGAGGCCAGCGCCTACTACAACGCGCCGCGCGAGACGTTCGGCTTCGGCGCGGCGGTGGCCGTGGTGCGGATCGACCCCGACACGGGCGAGACGCGCGTCGAGAAGCTGTACTGCGTCGACGATTGCGGCACCGTCATCAATCCACTCCTGGTGGAAGGGCAGATCCAGGGCGGCACGGCCCAGGGCCTCGGCCAAGCGCTGCTGGAGCAGGTCGTGTACGAGCCCGACGGCACGCTGGTCACCGGCTCGCTGATGCACTACGCGCTGCCCCGTGCCCGCACCATGCCCGAGCTGGTCATCGCCGAGCAGGTGACCCCCTCCCCGCTCAACCCCCTGGGGGCGAAAGGGGTCGGTGAGTCCGGCACCATCATCGGCACCGTGCCGATCATGAACGCGGTCGCCGACGCGCTGGAGCCGCTGGGAATCCAACACCTCGATATGCCATACACCGCAGAGCGCGTCTGGCAGGCGATCCAGGCCGCTCGGCAGCAGCACCCCTCGTAAGCACCCGGCCCTCGACCACCCGGCAGCCGTAGCCGCGCCGATGGCGAGGGCCGTCGTCTGCCCGCCGCCCAGCTCCCAGGCCACCACCCGCACCCGCGAAGTTGAGCATGATGATATATAATGTTTTGGAAGTTGATAAGATGATTGTGCGGTAGTGTGGTCGGAGACCGCCTGCCGCCGCGGAGGTTGTCATGGCTACGAACGTTTCCGCAGTCCGCGCCGCACACGCGCCCCAGACGACCTGGGTGGCCCGGCTCGGCGACGCCCTGAATCGGTTCCTCGATCATTGGGGCAGCGGCCCAGAGCTGGTCTGCGGTGACACGGACTCCAGCCTGCTGGCGATCGCCCGCGATGTCCGCAGCGAGGGCTGGGTGACCCGTCGCGCGGCATAACTCCACGCGAGCGGCTACAATCGCCCTAGCACGAATCCCTTGGAGGGAGAGGCAGGGCGATGAAGACGCTCGTGGTGGACCTGCGCGACCGGGTAGAGCTGGCACGCCCGCGCATTCCCGACGTTCTGTCGGTCCAGTTCGTCGGCCGCGAGCCAGCGGCCCTGCAGGCGGCGCTGGCCGACACCGAGATCCTGCTCACCTCCCCCTGGCTCCCGGTCACGCCTACGCTCCTCGATGCGGCCCCACGGCTGCGCTTCATCCAGCTCCCCAGCGCCGGGTTCGACAAGGTGGACCTGGCGGCCACCCGCACCCGCGGCATTCCGGTGGCCAACGCCGCGGGCGCGAACGCCTCGACGGTGGCGGAGTACGTGTTCCTGGTCGCCATGGCCCTGCAGCGCCGCCTGTTCGAGTGCCACGCGGGTGTCAGCGCCGGCGAGTTCGCGTCGGCCAAGAGCCGTCTGATGGCCGCCGGGCTGCACGAGCTGGCGGGCAAGACGCTCGGGATCATTGGGCTGGGCCGCATCGGCAAGCACGTCGCGCGCCGGGCCGCCGCGTTCGATCTGCGCACGCTGTACTACGACATCGTGCGCCCCTCTGCCGAGGAAGAGGCCGCGCTCCAGGTGACCTTCGCGCCGCTGGACGCACTGCTGCGCGCGGCGGACATCTTGACGGTCCACGTGCCGCTCGATGCCAGCACTTACCACCTGGTGGGCGAGCGGGAGCTAGCGCTGCTGAAGCCCACCGCGCTGGTGATCAACGCCGCGCGGGGCCCGATCGTCGATCCTGCACCGCTGGCGCAGATGGTGGAAGATGGCCGCCTGGGCGGTGCCGCCGTGGACGTGTTCGAGGAAGAGCCAGCCCCACCCAGCGACCCACTGGTCCGCCTGGCGCGCACAGGGCATCCCCGTCTCATCCTCACGCCCCACGTAGCTGGTGTGACGAGCGAAGCTACCGCCCGCGGGCTCCAGCAGGCGTTCGACAACGCTGCCCGCTTCGCTCGCGGCGAGCCCCCGCAGGACATCGTGAACGGCGTGGCCGTCTAGCTGGGACGTGCTCCACGGCCCTGCGGACCGTCAGTCCATGCCGCGCGCAGCGAGCGGGGCGGCGCCGGCCGAGCGGCGAGGAGGCCGGCTGGCGGCGGCGGACACGGGTCTCGCCCGCCTCTGCCGCCGCGCAGCGGTTACGGCATGTCCGGCTCGAAGGCGAAGCGCATGTTCGTGTTGGGGAGCTGGCCGGGGCGGTTGAGACCCAGCTCGTTGGCGTTGTTGTACTGCCGGATCCACACGCTATCGGCCGCCTGGGCCGCCAAGTCGCCGGGCAGTCCGACGCCGGTGATCAGCGTCTTGAACCACTCCGCCATCAACAGCCCCTCGGTGCAGCGGCACTCCTGTCGGTAGTGCATGATGCCTCGCTGATAGCGCTGGTACACGAACCCCTGGTTGGTGGGATCGTAGGCCGGCCGACTGATGACAGCGCCCCAGATCTCGAGGTTGGCGAGAGTGACCAGGTTGGGCGGGACCGTGCCCTCGGGCACCGTGGTGCGGAACGTGGTCCAGAACTGGACGGGCAGGCCGTTCCACTCCTCGGGCGCGTTGGCCTGGATGAACGCTTCGATGTCGGTGGCGTAGGTCGGGCTTCCCACGGGCGGCGTGGCGTTCTTCAGCTCCTCATCCACATCAGGGAACACCGAGCCGTTGATGCGCGTGTAGGGCATCAGGCCCGGATCGAGCAGGTTGAGCGTGCCCACGCCCTGTGGCTGGATCTCCATGACCAGGCGCTGGAAGAACTGGACCTGCGAGCCATTGAGCAGGAACTTGCGCGAGATCGGGTAGCCGAAGGTGCGTACGGCGCCACGCGCGTTGAAGTACTCCCAGAACTGGTCGTCACGGATGCAGAACCCGGTCTGCGGGAAGCAGCGCTCGGCCGCTACGGGGCCCAGCGGTGGGGCCGTGGGTGTGGGAACAACGACTGTCGGGGCCGGGGTAGGACTGCCGCGCGGGCTCGGCGGCTGGACCACCGGTGTCCGCGGGCTGGGCGGTAGGGCCGGCCGCGTGGGCGTGAACTGTGGCGCGGGGGCAGCGGCCGTCACTTGTGGCGCCGGCGCGGCCTGCGCCACCGCGGAGGTTCCCCAGGCGTCGTGCGGCGGTGTGGCGCGGTCCCAGAACCAGAAGGCAGCAGCCAGGACGACCAGGACGAGCGCGGGCAGGACCCGCAGCAGGACGCGCATCGCTTTCTTCCCCTCCCAGCGTCAGATTGCAAGGTTGCCGTGCGGCGACGGGCCGCGGCCCGGCTCCGGCGGCTCGCCGCCACGGAGCAGGGACCGTACCAGGTGCGCGGTTTGCCGCCACGCGGGACCGGTCTGTATAGTAGCCCGGCTGGGGCGGCCCCACGAAGAGGGCAAGCCCCGTCGGTGGACAGTGTGCGCCCCCCACACGAGACATGGGCGCGCGGAGCGGAGCGCGTGGAGCTGGGCCACTACCTCGACATCGTGCGCCGGCGCTGGTGGCTGGTGGCACTGACCACGCTGGCTGCCCTGCTGGTCGCCGGGCTGCTGGCCTACCGCGGCGCCTCGGCGTACAAGGCGACCGTGCGGGTCGCGGTCAGCGTGCCGGTGCCACAGGATTGCCTGGTCGGGCAGCAGCGGGAGTACGACTGCAACTATTACGCCTGGCTGGCCTCGGAATACCTGGCAGACGATCTCAGCGAGCTGGTACGGAGCAGAGCGTTCGCCGAGGACGTCGGCGCGCTGTTGGGAGAGCCCTTCGATCCGAAGAGCATCAGCGACGTGGTGCGCACCCGCAAGACGCACCGCATCTTGAGCATCACGGTAGCCGCGAACACGTTCGACCGCGCCCACCGGCTGGGCAACGCGATCGTAGAGACGCTGCGCACCAACTCGGGCAAGTACCTGGCCCAGCTGGCGGCGCAGTCCGGTCAGGTGGTGGTCATCGATCCGCCGGAGACGCAGCGCGGCGACGGCCCTGCGGCAGTGGCGCTGGAGATCGGCTTGCGGACCCTGCTCGGCTTGCTGTTCGGGCTGGCGCTGGTCTTCGCGCTGGACTACTTCGACCCGACGCTCCGCAACGAGCGGGATGTCACGCGCACGCTGGGGCTACCGGTCCTGGGCGAGATCCCCGGCCTGCACAACGGGCGGCGCCCCGCCGCGACGCGCGGATGACGCGGTGCAACTGACGGACTATTTGGCGGTCGTCCGCAAGAACTGGTGGCTGATCCTGCTGGCGGCAGTGGTCACCGCGCTCAGTGCCCTCGCCTTCTCCAAGCTGCAGACGCCGGTGTACCGGTCCTCGGTGGTGCTGCAAGTGACGGGGCGGGTAGACTACGGGACAACGCTCGCGCTCAACAACCAGCTGCGCCAGCTCACCAACCGCATCCGGACACGCAACCTCGCGAGCGAGGTGGACAACCGGTACCAGTTCGACCTGGGGGCCGAGCGGCTGCTCGAGAAGGTGCATGTGCAGGCGTTCTCGGACAGCACCAGCATCCAGATCGACGTCGACGATAGCAGCCCGGCCCGCGCGCGCCAGATCGCCCGGGGCTTCGCCGAGGTGTTCGCCGAGCGCGAGGCCGCGGCTATGGAGGGGGTGCCCACCTCGGAGCGGCGCGTCGTGGAGATGCTCGACGAGCCGACGCCGCCGCGCTTGCACTGGCCGCAGACCCGGGTGTTCGTCCTGTCCGGCCTGCTCCTCGGGCTGCTGATCGGGCTGGTGCTAGCGTTCGTGCGCGAGTACCTGGACGATTCGCTGAAGAGCCCGGCAGAAGTCGAGCGCTACCTCGGGTTGCCGACGCTCGCGGTCATCCCGCGCGCCCCAGCCGGCGTCCCGGCCCGGGGCGCGAGCAAACGGCCGGTGCCTGCGACGCCCCTGCCCCGGCGGGAGGAGGCGGGGGCGGGAGCACCGCGTCGGCTCGGTCGGCGCGCGCCGCGTGGTCGGCGGCCGGGCGGCCGCAACTAGAAACGGAGGCCTGCCGTGGTGTTGAAAGCGGTCCGGCGTGGCGCGGCGCGGCCGGAGAGCCGCGAGCCTGCCGAATTGATCACCTTGCGCGATCCGCGCTCGCCCATCGCCGAGGCGTATCGCGCCCTGCGCACCAACATCCAGTTCAGCAGCCTGGACACGGTGCTGCGCACGGTCCTGGTGACCAGCGCCGGGCCAGCAGAGGGCAAGTCCACCACCCTTGCCAACCTGGCGGTGGTCACGGCCGAGAGCGGCACCCGGGTGCTGGCAGTGGACTGCGACCTGCGCCGGGCCAACCTCCACACGCTGTTCGGCCTCGACAACACCGAGGGCCTCACGAATTTCATTCTCGCGGAGGGGAACGGCCCCCTGCCGGCGCAGCCGACGGGCGTGCCCAACCTCCAGGTCCTGACCACCGGGCCGTTGCCACCCAACCCCTCGGAGCTGCTCGCCTCGCGCCAGATGGCCCGGGTGCTCGACGTGCTGCGCGACGCGGCCGACCTCGTGCTGTTCGACGCGCCCCCGGTGGTAGCGGTGACCGACGCGGCGATTCTGGCACCGCGCATGGACGGGGTGCTGCTGGTGGTAGACGCGGGGACCACGCGACGCGACTGGGCTCGCCGCGCCCGCGCGCAACTGGAGAAGGTGAACGCCCGTCTGCTGGGCGTCGTGCTCAACAACGCGCAGGTGGACACACAGCTCTACGGCTACTACGCGCAAGTGTAGCGCCGGGGAGCCTAGAGAGGACGCAGCGAGCGGTGAAGGGTCTGGTGCTGAGTGGTGGCCTGGGCACGCGCCTGCGGCCACTGACCTATACAGGGGCGAAGCAGCTGGTGCCGATCGCCAACAAGCCGGTGCTGTTCTACGCCCTGGAGAGTCTGGTGGCGGCGGGCATCACCGAGATCGCCATCGTGGTGGGCGACACCCACGCCCAGATCCGCGCGGCGGTGGGCGATGGCAGCCAGTTCGGGGCCCGCGTGACGTACATCGAGCAGGACGCCCCCCGCGGCATCGCCCACGGCATCGCGATCGCCCGCGACTTCCTGGGCGACTCCCCGTTCGTCCTGTTCCTCGGGGACAATTTCCTGCGCGAGGGCATCGTCCCCTACGTCGAGCGCTTTCGCCAAGGGGAGTGCAACGCGCAGATCCTGCTGTATCCCGTGCCCAACCCACAGGACTTCGGCGTGGCGATCCTCGAAGATGGGCGAGTCGTGCGTGTGGTGGAGAAGCCGCGCGAGCCCCCGAGCGACTTGGCGGTCATCGGGATCTACATGTTCGACCACCATGTCTTCGAGATCGTGCCGCGGCTGCGGCCGTCCGCGCGGGGCGAGTTAGAGATCACCGATACTATCCAGGGGCTGATCGATGCCGGCTACCGGGTGGAGGCGCCGATCGTCCAGGGCGCCTGGATCGATACCGGCAAGAAGGCCGATATGTTGGAAGCGAACCGGCTGATCCTGGAGATCCTCCAGCGCGACGTCCCCGCACACGTCCTCGACGGGGACAGCCAGGCGCACGGGAAGGTGGTCATTGCCGCCGAGGCACAGGTGGTGAACAGCGTGATCCGGGGGCCGGCGATCATCGGCCCGCGGACGCGGATCGTCAACGCCTACGTGGGACCGTTTACCTCGATCGACCACGACTGCGAGATCGTGGCCTGTGAGATCGAGCACAGCATCGTCCTGGAAGGGACCCGCCTGTGCGACATCCCGCACCGTATCGAGGATAGTCTCATCGGGCGCCACGTCGAGATCCACCGCTCGCCCCACAAACCGAAAGCGTACAAATTGATGCTCGGCGATTACAGCCGTGTGGAGGTGGTGTGATGGGGCGACGGCTGCTAGTC
>JADGHJ010000183.1 GCA_019686175.1 Chloroflexota bacterium
GCCCGGGGGCGGATTGCCGGGCGGTGGGGCGTACCAGTCGCCCCAGCGGTACGGCGGGTAGCTCCAGCCGTAGCCCGGATACCAGCTGCTCCAATCGTAGCCTGGGTACCACGCGCCCCAACCGTACCACGGGACGCCGTAGCCGTAGGATGGCCAGCCGGACCCCCAGCCGTAGCTTTCATAGCCGGCCCCGGGATAGCCATACCCGTAGCCATATCCGATTTGCGCCGCCGCCGACGGCACGGCCGCGCTTCCTGCCAGCAGGAGGCCAGCCGCGACCGCACCGACCACTCTTCGCATGTCTCACCTCTCGTAGTCCGGGAGCGTAGCTCGCCCCGCTTGCTCCCACAGTAGCGCTCACCCGCGGCGGACCAAGAGGGCCCCCCGATCGCCCTGGGAGCGCTGAGCGTGGCCTCTCGATACGCTGCGAGAATTGTGGACCGGCGCCGGGCCCGCCTACATCCCGGCTAGCGGGGGTGGTTGTACGCTGATCTCGTTGCGCACGACCTGGACTCCACTCACGCGTCGCGCGGCGCTCTCCGCCAGGTCGCGGTCTTCCTCGGCCAGGACCTGGCCCACCAGCGTGATCACCCCGCCCCGCGCGCTGACGCGCAGGTTCTCCACCCAGACGTCAGGGTCGTGTAGCAGTACCGCCTCCACCTGGCTGGCCAGGGCGAGATCGTGTAGCCGCGCCAGCGATTCCGGCGTGGGCTGGAACTCGGGCCGGGCCACCAGCAGCGCCAGCAGCTCGGCGGCCGCGTCCGCAGTCAGCGTGCGGGTGTTCAGGACCAGGTCGTAGGGCGCCGGGTCATCCCACTCGATGTTGAACAGGTAGCGGATGAACCGCTTGCGGTCGCGGTCGCCGCGCCGCAGGGCTTCTTCGGCAGCCTCGGGGGTGGGCTGCGCGGGCCGCCTGGGCGACGGGGTCATGAGGCGCTGCAGGCGGAGCTCGCGTGGGGCGATGGTGCGGACCTTGACCACGTGGGGAATGTCGCGCAGCAGGATGCCGCTGCCGTAGCCGAGCATCACACAGTCGCCCTGGGCCGCGAAACTGTACACCACCGCGCGCACCAGCACGGCGTAGCGCCGGCGCTCCTCGTTCAGACGCTCCCATAGGCTCGGAGCCCGCTCGTCGAGTTCGGGCGCGCCACGGCGTACCCCCGCGGCATCATATACTCGTGCGGCATCGATCAACGCCTGGCGATCGATCACCCGCACGCCCAGCCGATCGGCCAGGACATAGGCGATGCGATCGGCGTCGCTGCCGGTCTCGCCGGTGATAGTGATCACGGGCATCGTGCTAGGACTCCTTGCATCGCCCCCGCGCTCGCGGGCCTCACGACCGTGCCCCTATAAGCAAGTCTACGCACTGCTGTGGGCCGCATTCTAGCATAGTCGCCCCCCTGGCGCGGCAATGCGGGTGGAGCCTCGTCGCCTGATCGCCCGATTTGGTATCTCAGGAGGGGTCGCGCTTTCCTTGGCGACGATTCGTACTGGTGGCGATGTAGGCGAGGGGTGATGGGCGACACGACGTTGCAGTACGTGTTTCTCGATGTCGGCGAGACGCTAGTCCAGGTGACCGGCCCGGGCGCGGTGTACCGCGCCCTGTTTGCACGCTTCGGCTATGAAGTGGACGCTAGTGAGGTGGAGCTGGCGACGCGCGTGTTGCTGCGCGAGCTGGACGCCGTGTACCCGTCGCCGCGCCAGGCCGATCACACGATTTCCGCCGCGCTCGCCCAACGGCGGCGCGAGGTGCTCGTGGAGCGACTGCTGGCGCACTTCGGCGTCGCCGCGACCCATGTTGCTGCCCTGACCGAGGCGATCCGCGCCTCTTGGATCGGCGGGGAGCTGTTTCCCCTGTACCCCGACGTGCCGGCGGCGCTCGCGGCGCTGCGCGCGGCCGGCTACCGCCTGGGCATCATTTCGAACTGGGAGCCGCGGCTGCCGGCGCTGTGCGAGCGGCTCGGCATCCACGAGCACTTCGACTTCGTCGTTGTCTCGGAGCGCGAAGGGGTCGTCAAGCCGCACCGGCGCATGTTCGAGCGTGCGCTCGAGCTGGCGGGGGTGTCGCCCAGCGCGGCGATCCACGTGGGTGATAGTTATGCCGAGGACATCGAGGGCGCGCGCGCCGTGGGCATCGCGGGCGTGCTCATCGATCGCAAGCGGCACGGCCGTGTACCGTATCGCCCGACCATCCACTCGCTGGCCGAGCTGCCCGCCCTGCTCGCCGCGAAGCAGGTGGCGTGGTAAGGTCAAGGCGCTACGACGGGGCCAGGGAGTGTGCTGGTGGGAGAAGCAGGTGCTCTCGAGCGGACGCCGCGCTGGCTAGTAAGCATCCTCGCGGCGGTCGTCCTGGTCGCTTGCGGTGGGGGGGTGGCCAGCAGCCCAGGGCCCCAACCGCCACCTCCGCAGCCGGCGAACGAGGCGTCCGCCGCGCCCACCGAGCGCCCGCTGAGGCATGTGCGGTACGGACAGCCGTCCACCGCCGTGCAGTACCTGTATCTACTCGTGGCCCAGGAGCGAGGCTTCTATCGAGCGCAGGGCCTCGAGGTCGAGCTCGTCAACGCGCCGGCCAACGTGGTGGCGGCGGCGCTGACCGCCGGCGAGCTGGCGTATACTGCGGGCGTTCCCGGCGGCATCCGGCTGGCGTTGCGGGGCCTTCCCCTCAAAGTGGTGTCGGTTGCAGCGTTGCAGGAGTATACCTTTGTGACCCGGCCGGAAATCGTGGCTGTCCACCAGCTCCGGGGCAAGCCGCTAGGGATCTCGGCACCGGGTTCGACCAACGACCGGGCCGTGCAAGCCGCGCTGCGCCATCTAGGCGTGGATCCCAATGAGGTGACCCTGGTGGCTATCGGCGACCCGTCGCGCCAGCTACAGGCTCTCCAGGCGGGCGCCATCGAGGGGGCGGCGCTGTCGTTGCCCTACAGTGTGCTGGCCCAGCGCGAGGGATTCCCGTCCTGGGTGCGGACCGACTCGCTGTACCGCGCGGTAAACACCGGCCTCGTGGCGCCACAGAGCCGCATCGACGAACGCCGGGAAGAGGTGCTGGGGCTCATCCGTGCCGAGCGTGCGGCGATCCGCTACCTCAAGGCCGAGCGTGCGTGGGGCGCGACGTTCGTTGCCGAGCGGTTCGGCCTGGAGCCGGAGGTGGCGCAGGCAGTATACGAGCGCACGCTCGAAGGGTACCCTGAAGCAAGCGATCTGACCGCGCTGCGCGACGCGATCGAGGACGTGATTGCGACCGAGAAGGCCGCGGCTGGCATCACGAACGGCAAGGGGTGGACGGAGCTGGTCGATCCTACCCTGGCCGTGGAGGCCGCCGGCTCATAGCATCCGCCGCACGACCATCGCGATGCGGCCAAGGCGCGTGCTGGCGGGAGGCCAGCGGGGAGGCTACGATGGGCCGATGGACGGGATGGTGGGCGCTCGGGCTGGTGGTGGCACTGGCCTGCTCGGTACCCGCGCCCCCGCCTGCCCCCGCGCCAGCGCCGGCAGCCGAGCGGAACCAACCCGCGGCGGCAGGCGCGCCTAGCCCCCCGCCGCGCGCGACCGTTCGCGTCGGCCACGCGCCCGCCCTGTCGAACGCCGGCATGTACCTCGCCTCGGAGCGCGGCTACTTCGCCGAGGAAGGGCTGGACATCGAGTACGTGTCGTTCGATGCGGCCGCCCGGATGATTGCGGCGCTGGGGGCCGATCAGCTCGATGTCGGCGCGGGCGGCGCGAGCGCGGGCCTGTTCAATGCCGTGGCGCGCGGTGTGGGGCTGCGGATCGTGGGGCCGCTAGCGCGCCATGAGCCGGGCCACAGCGGTGTGCACATCACCGTGCGTCAGGACCTCGTCGAGAACGGCAGCATCCGCGACTATCCTGACTTTCGAGGGCGCACGGTCGCCATAGCCGCCAAGGCGAGCGTGAACGAGTACGCTGCCCACCTGCTTGCCGAGCGTGGAGGGTTCCCTGCGAGCGAGTTGAACCTCGTCGAGCTCGGATTTCCCGACATGGTGTCGGCGTTCGCCAACGGCGCGATCGATGCGGCCATCCAGGCCGACCCAACGGCGACCGTTGCCGCCGAGCGCGGCAGCGCGGTGAAGTGGCGCGAGATCGCTGACCTGGAGCCGCGTTTCCAGTTCACGGTGGTCTTGTACAGCGCCGCGCTGGCCACCGAGCGCGCCGACGTGGGGCGCCGCTGGATGACCGCGTATCTGCGCGGCGTGCGCGATTACCACGAGGCCGGCGTGCTGGGGCGCGACCGTGCTACGATCCTGGCCGTGGCAGGACGTTATGTGCCGATTGCCGACCCTGCGCTGTTCGAGCGCAGCGGCTGGACCATCGTGGATCCCAACGGCGAGATCGATCGGCCCAGCCTGGAAGGCCAGCTGCGCTGGCTGATCGCGCAGGGCGCCGTACCCCCGAGTGTCACGCTGGACGCGCTGCTTGACTCGCGCTTCGCGGCTGCGGCGGTAGAGCGGCTGGGGCGTTACTAAGGCGGTCCTGCGGCGAAGCAGTCAGGCCTCGGCGTGGCCGGGGGCTCAGGCGAGGTGCAGCAGGAGCCGCGCGATCGTGAAGTACAGGAAGAGGCCGGTGCCGTCCACCAGCGTGGTGATGAACGGGGCGGAGACGACGGCCGGATCGATGCGCAGCTTGTGCAGGACCAGCGGCAGCACTGCGGCCACCGTTGCCGCCCACAGGACCACGCACAGGGCCGTCACCGCCACCACGGGCCCGATCTCGATGCCCACCCCGAGCGTCCAGGCGCGCACGTAGGTGGCGAGGCCCATCACCGCTCCCAGCAGGCCGGCGACGGCCAACTCGCGGCCCAGCACGCGCAGCCAGTCGCGGAACTCGACTTCGCCCACGGCCAGGGCGCGCACCAGCGTGGTGACCGTCTGGGAGCCGACGTTGCCGCCGGTGCCGATGAGCAGCGGGATGAAGAAGGCCAGGGCGATCGCCTGCGAGAGCGTCTCTTCGAAATGGCGCAGCACCGTGCCGGTGTACGCCTCGGCGACGAACAATACTAGCAGCCAGCCGATGCGCTTGCGGAAGAGGTGGGGGATCGAGGCGCGCATGTACGGCTCTTCCAGCGGCTGAGAGCCGCCCAGCCGCTCGATATCCTCGCCGGCTTCTTCGAGTAGGACGTCGGCCGCGTCGTCGGCGGTGATGATGCCGAGCAAGCGGTCATGGGCGTCGACGACGGGTAAGGCGATGAGATGGTACTGGTCGAGCAGCCGCGCCGCTTCCTCCTGGCTGGCGTCGACGCGGACCTTGACGACCGGCGTGATCATGAGTTCGCGGATCGGCGTGTCGGGCCGGCTGAGCACCAGGTTGCGCAGCGACAGCACGCCCAGCAGCCGGTTGGTCGCGGGATCGGTGACGTAGATGTAGTAGATAGTCTCCGCCTCCTCCGCGACCTGGCGCAGGCGGGCGATCGCTTCCTCGGCGGTGAGGTCCGGGCCGAGTGCCACGTACTCGGGCGTCATCAAGCCGCCGGCGCTGCGCGGCGGGTGGACCAACAGGCTTTGCACGTCCTGCGCGTCGGCCGGCTCCATCTCGGTCAGGATGGCACGGGCCTCCTCGGGACGCAGCTCTTCGACCACGTCGGCGGCGTCGTCCGGGTCCATCTCCTCGAGCAAGTCGGCCGCTTGGGCCCGCGAGAGGCGCCGGAGCAAGCGCGCGGCGTCGTAGGCGTCCAGCTCGGCGACCAGCGCGGCCAGCGCCTCGTCACCCAGCCGGTCGAACAGCGCGGCCAGTTCGACCGGGCTGAGCGCGTCGAGGCGCTGCGTCAGCTCCTCGGGTGAGAGCGCGCGCAGCCGGTCGAGGTCGGCCGTGCGCACCTCGTCGACTGTTGGCTTCACGCTGCTCCTCTCCACCGTCTAGAGGTGCCGCGACTGGCGAGCGCTCGCTCGAGGGGAAACATAGCGAGCGTCTACAGCGGCCGGCAGCCGCGCCAGCCTGTAGCACGGCTGCATACGGCTCGGCCGGATTTTACCGGACGTGACACACCGGAGCGGCCGCGCTCGACCGGCGCGCACAGAGCCACAGGGTGCAGCCGTCCTTGACAGCGGGGAAGGAGAGCATGGAGCATGCGAGCAGGGCGCCGGCCAATCGAGCGGGCGCGGGAGGTAGGCGAATGCGTGGAGTGCTGGCAGGTCTGCTGATCGTTTCTCTCTGGGCGCTCGTTGCGGCATGTGGTGGCGACGCCGCGCCTCGGTCGGGCAGCGGGGCGGCACCGGCGGTCTCGCCATCCACGGGTGGCGCAACCCCCACGACCGGCACGTCGTCGGCGCCGCCTCTGGCACGAGCGCGTGTGCGCGTGGCCCACTCCACGATCAGCGGGAGCGTCGCACCGTTGTGGCTGGCCCGCGAGTTCGGGCTGTGGGAGCGCTATGGCCTGGACGTCGAACTCACCAATATCTCCGGCACGCCCGTGATCATGGCCGCGCTGATCAGCGGGGAGGTGCAGTTCGCGCAGACCTCTGGCGACGCGGCGCTGAGCGTGCAGGCGCGCGAGCCCGAAGTGGTCAGCCTCCTGAACACGGTAGGCGCCGTGTCGCACCGCATGATGGTCGTCCCCAGTATCCAGCGACCCGAGGAGCTGCGCGGCAAGCGTCTGGGCGTGTTCACCATCGGCGACGGCAACTACGCGTACCTCCAGAAGGCGCTGCCCAAGGTCGGCGTCGATCCCAACGACGTGGTGTGGACCTCGGTGGGCGGTGGCAACTTCGCGGCGCTGGTCCAGGCGCTGGCCGCGGGGGCGATCGACGGCACCCTGCTCACCCCGCCCAATGACCTGCTCGCACGGCGGGCGGGCGCCCACGAGCTGTTCCGCTTGCGAGACATGGGGATTCCCAGCGCGGGCTTGCCCATCTTCACCCTGCGGCGCCTGCTGCGGGAGCAGCCCGAGGTAGCCGAGGCGTTCGCGGCGGGAGTGGTCGACGGCGTGCGGATGTTCAAGGCGGACAGTGCCACGGCGCGGCGCGTGCTGCGCGAGCAATTGCGCCTCGAGGATGAAGAGGTGCTGGACTGGACGCATACCACGCTGCTCGAACCCGGGATGATGTTGGATCGGCCGTTTGTGGACCGGGAGCAGACGCGCGCCGTGGTGGAGATGCTCGTGGAGGAGCAACCCGAACTGCGGCAGCTCCGGGTCGAGCAGGTCACCGACACCACCATCCTGGAGTCGCTCGACCGCAAGGGGCTGCTCCCGCCGCCTTGAGAGCGGCATGTCGCCACGATAGCCGGCGGGGCTCAGGAGGGGTCTCCACAGAGCCGTCCGACCAGCGCCAAGAGTGTGTCCAGCTCGAACGGCTTTTCGAGGGCGGCCGCGACACCGAGCCGGCGGGCCTCGAGCAGCTGGCCGATATTGGCGCTCATCGCTACCACCGGCACCATTCGCCGCCCCGCGGCCAAGTGTTGCAGCACGGCGATGCCGTCGGCCCGGGGCATGTTCAGGTCGAGCAGCACGAGGCAGATCCGCGCCCGGAGCGCGTCGTCCTCCAGCAAACGAATCGCCTCCAGCCCGTCGGCGGCCTCCAGGCTGGCGTAGCCGGCCTCGTGGAGCAGCTCGCGCAGCAGCGCGCGGATGGCGGCGTCATCATCGACGATGAGCACGACCGGTGCGCCGGCCATGAGGTCAGGCCGATCGTTCGGCGAGCTCGGTCACCGTGCGCAGGACGGCGCGCACCGTGGCGGCCGCCGGGCCCTCGGCGAGGCGGTAGTAGACGGTGTTGCCGCGTCGCCGGCGCGTCACCACACCCAACTCGCGCAGCACGCGCAGATGCTGTGACGTGGCCGGCAGCTTGCGTCCGATGACGCCGGCCAGCGCCCCCACGGTCAGCTCCTCGTCGCCGAGCGCCTGCACGATGCGCAGCCGGGTCGGGTCGCACAAGGCCTCTTCGACCGCACGGAGGTGCAGCGCCTCGGGGCCATGCTCCAAGCGCTCCCGCGCCCGCCGGACGTGCGGCGCCGGTGGCCGTGGTCGCTCCGTGTTCATCGCTCCTCTCCTCGGTAGTCCGGCTTGCGTCAAGACGCAAGTTGCAAGTATCGTACCGTGAAAGCGAGGGCGGACAGGCAGGGTGGCGCGCTCCAAGTGCGGACGGGCATGAACAGTGATACCTGGGCGCCGGCGGGGCGCGGGGTCGGCGTGCTCCTGGTCGCCCTGCGCGCGCTGATCGCGCTCCCGGGCGTCCTGATCCGCCGGGCGACGGCTGCCGGTCGGCAACGCGAGCTAGCGCCAGGGATGCGCGTGCGGATCCGTGCGACCCCGGCGGACGTGGAGCTCGTGTCCGACCAAGGCACGCTGATCGGGCAGGATGAACTCGGCTATTGGCGCGTGTGGCTGGACCGGCCAGCGCGCGTGCGGACTACGCGCGGCTGGCAAGAGGTGCCGGTGATCTGCGAGGCGCCAGAGCAGCTCGTGGTGCTGCCCGGACGCCCGGCCGAACCGCGCGACGGCTAGCGGCCGTAGAGCTGCCGGTAGAAGCCTGCGGCCTCCAGCTCCTGGACGAAGCGGTTGTCATAGAACTGCTGTGGTGGGGCGGTGCGCGCCTGCGGGTGGTCGGAGGTCTCCATCGCCCCGCGCACCACCTCTTCGCGCACCAGCGGGATCTCCGGCAGTTGCCCGAAGCCGACCTGGTAGCTCTCCTCCAGCAGCGCCGGGTCCTCAGTCTGGGTGTACTTGGCGATGGCCCGCTTGGTGGCGTCCGGGTCGCGCCGCACCAGTGCCAGGGCCTCGCTATACGCCTGTACGAACGCGCGCATGATGTCGGGGTGCTCGCGGGCCCAGCGCTCGCTGCTGGCGATCACGAAGTGCCCGTAGGGGATGTTCATGCTCATCAGGTCGACCAGCTCGACGAAGCCCGCCTC
>JADGHJ010000184.1 GCA_019686175.1 Chloroflexota bacterium
GTCCCCAGAACAGCCCCGCGCCGCCCAGCAGCGACATGATCACCATGCTCACCGAATAGTCCAGGCTGAACACGGTCACCGGATCGATATAGTTGATCCACGAGCTGTAGAGGCCGCCCGCGAGGGCCGGCGGCGCGGCGCTGAGGGCGAACGCCGCCAGCTTGTAGCGAGTGCAATCCACACCCAAGGTGGCGGCCGCGTCCTCATCGGCGCGGATGGCCCGCAGGCCGTAGCCCAACCGGCTGCGGGCGATCTGCCACCACATGAGCAGGGTGGCGACCAGCAGCCCCAGCATGAGCGCGTAGAACAGCAGGCGATTGGCGCCCACGCTGCTGCCCATCAGCTCGCGCAGCAGTGGGGGAGCGGGAACGGAGGGGACGTTGACCCCTTTGCCGCCCTCCGTGATCGCGCTCGCTGCCATGGCGACCTGGCGCAGCGCTTCGGCCAACCCGAACGTGGCGATGGCGAAGTAGTGCCCGCGTAGCCGCAAGATCGGCCAGCCGACCAGCAGCGCGAAGGCCACAGCGACCAATCCCCCCGCCAGCCACGCGACGGGAAACGGCAGTCCCAGTCGGACGATGGCCAGCGCGCTAGTGTATGCACCTAGCCCAAAGAACGCGACGTGACCGAACGAGGCGTAGCCGGCAAGGCCGCCAATCAGGTTCCACGCGGTGGCCATCGTGATCAGCATGAACAGCTCGGTGAGGAACTTGACCTGGTATCCGCTGGCGAAGAACGGGACTAGCAGCAGGAGGAGCACGGCACCGGTTCCCACGGCCCACGCGGCAGCCGGGCTCGCACGCCAGGCCCATGGCGCGGCCGGCTCTGCGGCCACCCGACGCGCGGGATCAGCAGCAGGTACCGACGCCTTGGGAGGATGTGGCGGGGCGGTGGTCCGATTGCGCCTAGGCATACCCAACTCGCCCCAGCAGCCCGGTCGGACGGACGACCAGGATAAGGACCAGCAGCGCGTAGCCGATCGCGTCCTGGTAGCCCGGGCCGAGCAGTGCCGCGCCCACCGTCTCGGCCACCCCCAGCAGTAGGCCGCCTACCAGTGCCCCGGCCATGTTGCCCAGCCCGCCCAGGGCCGTGACTACGAAAGCCTTGCCCGTGTAGGTGAGGCCCATGATCGGCGTGATCGGCAGCGTCATACTGATGAGGCCGCCGGCCAGTCCGGCTAGGGCGGCGCCGATCGCGAAGGTCAGCGCGTAGATGTAGTCGATACGGATGCCGACGCCTTCGGCGGCCAGCAGGTCCATGCGCGTGGCGCGGATGGCGCTGCCCGTGCGCGTCCGGTCCATGAACAGGAACAGGGCGAGCGTAGCGAGCAGCGCTACCAGCAGCGCCGCCGCGCGCAGGTACGGCACAATCAGCGGCCCCACTACGACGCCGTGGCCACTGAGACCGGTGGTGATCGAGCGCACGTCACCCGTCCAGGCGACGATGCTCAGGTTCACGATCACCAGGTTGAGGCCGAAGGTCAGGATCAGCGTCATGAATATCGGGGCGCGGACGATCAGGTTGATCACGTACTTCTGGAGCAAGTAGCCGAGCGCGAACATGAGCACCGTCGCCAGTGCTGCACCGAGGAACGGATCGAGGCCTGCTCCTACGAACAGCCAGTAGGTGGTGAACGCGCCCAGCATGACGAACGCGCCATGACTGACGTTGATCACGTTCATCACACCCCACACGAGGGAGAACCCTAGCGCTACCAGGGCGTACAGCCCACCGAGGAGGATCCCGTTGACCAGCGCTTGCCCGAGCAGTCCGCTGTCCATCGTTCCTCCGCCCGCGTTCTAGCGCCGGTCCCACTCGGGCATGGGGTACATGAGCCGGCCGGTCGCCGCCTCGGGCGGTGCCACTGGGACCTGCTGGCCGTTCTGGATCTGGATGATGGTGATGCCCGTTCCCGTGTTCTGGCCGACCTCGTTGAACTTGATCGGCCCGTAGAAGGTGTTGACCTCGAGAGTGGCGAGGGCATCGCGGACGCGCACTGGGTCGATGGTGCCGGCCGCCTCGATCGCCGCCTGGAGCACGGCGCCGCAGCCGGCCGCGGCTGCCGCCGCGTAGTCGACCTCATACTTGTACTTGTCCTGGAACAGGCGCGCGTAGTCGGCAGCGCTACCGAACAGCTTGCCGCTGTCCGTGTAGGGCAAGCCAGGGGCCCACCAGGTGGGCGAGATCACGTAGTTGGCGTCGGCTCCCAGGGCCTCTGTGTAGCTGGCGTAGGTAGGGCCGGTCGTCTGTACCGTCGCCTTTGGGTTAAAGCGTAGCTCCTTCATCTGCCGCGTCATGAGCACCAGATCGTTGGTGTAGCCCGTGCCCACCAAGACATCCGGGTTGCGCGCCTTGGCCGTCAGCAGGGGCGTGGATAGATCGCTCGCGCCGATCGGATACTCCTCGAACGACACGATCTCCATGCCCCGTGCCCGGGCAGCGGCTTCGATCGACTGGGCCACGGCCTTGGGGAAGAGGTCGTTGCGCGAGATGATGGCCACGGTCTGAGGTGGCGCAGGCAGTGTGCTCAACAGGTCGATGCTGGCCTGTCCCACGAGGGCGTTGGGCGCGAGCAGGCCGAACAGGTAGCGGCGCCCCTGTTGGAACACCGACTCCGAGCTGGCGCTCGGCGAGAGCATCGGCACCTCGTACTTGTCGGTGACCGCCGACGCCGCGAGGGTGGCGCCGCTGCCGTAAGGGCCGAAGATGAATTGGGCGTGGTCCTCCGTGATCAGCTTCTCCACCAGCTTGACGGCCTGCGTGTTGTCGCTCTTGTAGTCGTAGTAGCGCATCTCCACCCGGTAGCGTTTCCCGCCAGCCGGGATGCCGCCCTTCGCGTTGACGGTCTCCGCCCACAGGTCGTAGCCGTCCTTCTGCTGTTTGCCCTCGCGCGCCAGATCGCCGGTGAGCGGCAGCGCGGCGCCGATCAACAGCGTCTCGGTAGCCGATCCGCCGGTCTGCCCCTCCGCCCCTCGGCCGGGTACGGCGCTTCCGCCACAGGCGGCCAGCACCAGAGCGGTTACGAGGGCAAGACTGCTGGCGAAATGACGGACGCTCGCGCTCATCTGGGTTCTCCTCCCCCTTGCTCCGTACCTCCGGGGGCAGCAGCCCACAGCCCGGCCAGCTCCCCGCGCGCCTCGTGCTGGGGCGCTGCCCGGTTCCCGACGGCGGTGCCCCATTGTGGGCCATAGAGTACTGCACACGGAGGGCACGAACAATACTCCGTTGCACGAGTCGCGCGATCGCGGGCTTGTGCGCCTGGCCCTAGCCAGCGGACGCTCTCTGGGGCACAATGTGCCGGCGCTCGGGCGACACCTCGGATGCCACGCTGGTCGAAGCGGGGAAGGGGACGCAGATGGCGATGCTGGTGCGCGGGGGCCTGGTATTGAGGGATGCAGATGCGCCGGCGGCCCGCGCCGATATCCTGATCGAGGGCGAGCGGATCGTCGCCGTCGAGCCCGTGCTATCGGTGGGTCCCGACACCACCGTGCTCGACGCGCGCGAGCGGCTCGTCATCCCCGGGCTGGTCAACGCGCACACTCACGCGCACAACCACCTGGCCAAAGGAGCCATCGACGGGCTCCCCCTCGAGCTGTGGCTCGGCCACCTGGCCGCGCGGGTGGTGGGACGCACGCCGCACGAGATCTACGTGGGCGCGGCGCTCGGGGCCATCGAGATGGCCAGGACGGGTACTACCTGCGCCTGCGAGATGGCACAGATCCTCCCCTGGCCTACCCCGGAGGCACTCGATGCTGTGGCTCAGGCGTATGCCGATGTGGGCCTGCGGGCCAGCATCGCCGCGCAGGTGACGGACCTGTCCGTACTGCACTCGCTGGCCGGGCTCGCCGCCCGGGTGCCCGTCGCGGTACAAGCCGAAATCGCGCGCCAGCCGCCCTACCCGTTGGCCGAGGTGCTGGCCACGCTGCGCGATGCAGCGGCCCGCTGGCACGGGGCGGCCGGCGGCCGGCTGCGGTTCGGCGTCGGCCCCAGCATCGTGCACCTGTGCAGCGACGCGTTCCTGAGAGGGCTGGCGGCGCTCGCTACCGAGCGCGGGCTAGACGTGCAGACGCATCTCTGCGAGACCAAAGCCGAGGCTGTCACCGCCTGGCGCCGCTACGGCCGGAGTGCCACGGCCCAGCTCCGTGCCCTAGGGCTGCTCGGTCCGCGCACGCTGCTGGCGCACAGTATCTGGCTCGACGATGCGGATATCGCGGCGATCGCGGAGGCCGGCAGCACCATTGCCCACAACCCGATCAGCAACCTCAAGCTCGGTGCGGGCGTCGCGCCCTTGCTGCGCCTGCGCGAGCGCGGCTGTCAGGTGGCGCTGGGCACGGACGGGTCTGCTAGCTCGGACAACCAGAACCTGTTCGGCGCGCTGCGCCTGAGCGCCCTCCTGCCGCGCGTGACCACGCCCGACTACGCGCGCTGGCCGTCGGCCGCCGATGCATTCCGGATGGCGACGCTCGGCGGGGCGCGCGCCGCCGGATTCGAGGGCCACATCGGCCGTATCGCGCCCGGCTACGCGGCCGATCTGGTCCTGCTCGACCTCCACGCCACGTACTTCCACCCGCTCAATGACCCGATCGCCCAGCTCGTCTACTGCGAGGTCGGCAGCTCGGTACGCACGGTGCTCGTGGCCGGACGTGTGATCGTGGATGAGGGCCGTGTTACCACGGTCGATGAGGCGGCGCTGCTGGCGGAGGCCGACGCGATCGCGACACGCATCCAGGCGAGCTTGGACGGCCCGTTGGCCCTGATGCGGCACCTGGGGCCGTATCTGGACGCCGCGTATCGCGAGCTGAGCGCGGCGCCCTGGCCGGCAGCGAACTAGGGCCGGCCAGGAGGTCGCACTGGCAGCCGCGCGGCTCTGTCGCTCGGCCCCCAGCTAGGTTTCGCCAGTCCCGGAGATCCAGCCTCGCCCCAGCTATGCCTCCTCGCGTCCTGGATTGTCCAGGCGGAAGAAATTGCTCTGCCGGCCGTCTCGCTTGTGCTCCTGGAACAGGAAGACGAGCTGGCGCTCATCGAACGACCGGAACCACTCGTCCCAGCTGATCGGTTCGAGCCGCCGACCACCGTAGCCCGGGAAGTCGAACCGGAGCACCCCTGGTCGCCCGTCGTGTCGGGTGCTGGGGATCGTCGCCGGGGTGGCCTGCCGCTCCTCGGCCCACCGCCGGATCACCTCGTGGCTGCGTGTCGCCAGCGTCTGGCCGGGGCGGTCCTCGTGCTCGTCGGGCGAGTGCACCCACTTGGCGCGCAGCGTCGTCTTCGACAGTTGATCGCGGTGGGCTTCCAGGAAGCGGCGGTCCTCGGGCGTGAGATTCTTCGCGGTCACCGCGACGGCTGCGGCAGTATCGCCAGCTCTGGTCTGCTCACGGGTCGTGTTCGCTGCGGCCATAGCTCCTTCCCCTATCTACCACCGGTCTGATCGGCGCATACTCGCACCGAATGCCGGCTAGCAACCGCCGTGCCACCACCCGTGACTCGGCGTCCCGCCGGGGCGGTGGAAGCGTTCACGAAGCGATCAGGTACGCGCCGAGCAGCACCAGCGCTGTCCCGATCAGGCGCGGCCAGGTCAGGGCCTCGCCGAGCAGCGGGGCGGCCAACAGCACGGTGAACGCCAGGCTCAGGCGGTCGAGCGCGCTCACCGGGCCAGCCTGGCCGAGGCGTAGCGCGGCGAAGTAGCAGAGCCAGGAGACCGCGCCCGCCACCCCACTGGCGACGACGAACAGCCAGGCGCGTCCGTCGACTGCCTGCAGCGCACCGAGCCGGCCTGTGGCCGTCGCGAGGAGCAGGAGGAAGATGGTCATGACCACGGAGCGGGCCGTCGTCGCGGCAGTGACGTCCACGCTCTGCACACCGAGTCGCCCGAAGATGGCGACCAGGCCAGCGCACAGCGCCGACAGCAGCCCCAGGATCACCCAGCTCGGCATGCTGCGTCTCCTTCGCTACCCACGTCGGCGCAGCCCTCAGCGCGCCGCCCCGCTACCAGCTCCGTGCGGCGGCGATGCCCAACGCCGCGCCGCCCAGCCCGCCGAGCACGCTACCCACCAGATACGCCAGCGCCGGCACATAGGCGCCCTCGCGGAGCAAGAGCAGGCTCTCGTAGGTGTACGCCGAAAAGGTGGTGTAGGCGCCCAGAAACCCCGTGGCGAAGAACAGGCGCCAGAGCGGGTCGATCTCTAGCCGCTCGGTGGCCAGCGTCAGGAAGAACCCGAGGACGAGGCTACCGGTGATGTTGATCCCGAGGGTGCCGTAGGGAAATGTCGCGCCCAGCCAACGCCCCGCCAGCAGATTGACGATATAGCGCACGTTGGCGCCGAGAGCACCGCCCAGTGCAATGACCAGGTATGGCATGAGGACGTGATCTTTCAATACGCTACGCTCTCCTCGTCCCCCTTGGGCGACACACAAAAATCCTGACGCCACCCGGGGGTGTGTCAGGAGCCATCAGCAGCGTCGCGCTGCGGTTCGGGACGGCGGCCCAGGCGGGATCCATCGCCTCTGCCTCTAGCTTAGCATGGGGCCCCCGTCCGTCGCGCTCCGTCGCCCTGTGGGGGCGTCAATCGCGCGCTAAGGTCGTAGTGGTTGGCAAGGGGGTCGCGCGCGGCCCCAGTCCGTCGGGGCGTCACCGCACAGCCTCGACGAACCGGTTCGTGTAGGTGGCGGCGAGATCGATGCGTGGTGCATTGCGTACCGCCTCATCCGACAGCCGCAGCACCTCCAGCACCCGAGCGGGGCCGCCTTCGGGCATCAGCCCATCAGGCGAGAACATGGGCAGCGAGGCCTGCAGCGAGTCGACGTACAGGCGCTTATCGCCGCCGTAGAAACTCTCGGGCATGCGGTCGGCGATCTCGGCTGCGCTGTGCTGCTGGATCCACCGCAGGGCGCGCACGCTGGCCGTGACCGCCGCTTGTACGGTGCGCGGATGGGTGTCCAGGTACGCGCGCAGGGTGTAGAGCCCGCCGGCCGGATACGGGCCGCCAAGCGCGGCGGTAGTGTCGCGCTCCGAGCGCGTGTCCCACAGCACGCGCGCCTTGCCGAGCTGCTGGAGCTGCGTGGCGGTGGGGTCCAAGAACATCCCCGCGGGCACGCGGCCCGACTCTAACGCCGCCAACGCCGACGCGCCAGTCCCGATGGAGATCACGCCCACGTCGTCGCGGGCCAGCCCGGCCTGCGCCAGGATGTAATTGAGCAGCATGTGAGACGACGAGCCCAGGCTGGTGACGCCCAGCGTCTGGCCCTTCAGGTCGGCGAAGCTGTGGACCTGGCTCGCCAGGCCGGGCTCGGCCAGCAGGACTACCCCGGGGTAGCGATCGAACAGCACGACCATCGTGAGCGGCACGACGTCGGTGGTCTGCTTCTGGATCGTGTGGTCGAAGAAGCCACTCACTAGGTCCACGCCGCCGGCCACCAGCGCCTCCAGCGCCCGCGCGCCCCCCTGGAAGTTCAAGATCTCGACCGTCAGGCCGACCTCTTCGAACAGACCGAGCTGGTGGGCCAGCGTCAGCGGCAGGTAGACGAACAACTCTTGCCCGCCTACCCCGATGGCGATCTGCCGCTTCTCGGGCGGGGCCGTGACGGACTCGGCGGGGACCGCAGGTGCCGCCCCTTCGCGCGTGGGTGCGGCCATGGGCGCGGCCGGCCGTGGGGGCGCGGCGGCCGGCCGGTCGCACGCCGCGAGCCAGAGACCGAGCAGTACGCAGCCGATGACCGAAAGTGGCTGCACTAGAGCATTGCCGGTCACATCGTCACTCCGCTTTCCTGCGACATCCTGACTGAGACTAGCACCTGGCCTAGTCGGGGGCAACAGCTGCATGGCGGTGTCCCGGTCTGGTCGGTCGCTTGCTCGACCGGGCAGATCGGCCTAGAAAAAGAGCACAGGGCGTGGCACGTTGGAACCGTTGCGCCCCACGACCATAGGGGAGCATCATGCGCGAGCTGCCTGAGCCGCCTCACCGCGCTGAGCCACCCGCGCTGATCGAAGAGTATTGGGAGCGCCGGATCGAGACCGCCGACGGGCGCCTAGTCGAGCGCCGGCTGCGACAGGTCCGCTGGAGCGCCAGCGCGGCGAGCGGGCCGAGCGCCCAGGAGCTACGAGAGGCGGCCGCGCCGTTCCTGCGGGCGCTGTTGGTGACCGTGGTGGCCCCGGCGTTGGGCCGCCTCGCCGTGCGAGCGCTGGCGCCGCGGTTGCTCGCGGCCCTGCCTGCTTCCCCAAGCGTGCTGCGCTTGGCTCGCGGGCAGCGCCGTGCCCGCCGGCCACAGCCTTCGCTCCCAGGGCATGCGCGGCCCGCGCTCGACACCCCGCCGCCAGCGCGGCCCGCGCTCCCGCCCGGCCAGGGACAATAGGGCAGCTCAGCAGACCCGGGCCACCACGCGCAGCACGTGGCCCACGCTGCTCTCCAGCGGCTGCGTCGTGTCGACCGCCAGGTAGCGCTCGGGCGGTATCTCGGCCCACGGCTCCCACTCGCGCGCCTGCTGCTCGTAGATGGTCCAATCGGCGTCCGACGCTTCGCCGGGCGCCTCGGCCCGGGCAGCCAGCCGCTCGCGCGCCACCGTTGCCGGACAATGACACTCAATGGCCAGCCAGGGAACGCCGTGCGCGCTGGCCAGCGCCGCGGCGGCTCGGCGATCGGCAGCCCGACGGTACGTGCCGTCGAGCACTACCGACACCCCGCGTTCCAGCCATCCTCGCGCCTCCTCCAGCAGGGCCGCGTAGGTGGCCGCGGTGCTCTGGGGAGCGTACAGGGCGTCGCGCAGCGCGGCGGGGGGGCGTGCGGTGGGGGCCAGGCCCGCGC
>JADGHJ010000185.1 GCA_019686175.1 Chloroflexota bacterium
GCGCTAGCGCCCCCGCCACGATCACCCCCTCCCGCTCCAGCGCTACCGTCGGTCCCCAGAACGGCCCGCCGCGCGTGAACCCCCGCGTGCCATCGAGCGGGTCGACGATCCAACGGAGCGCCGCGTCCGGGCGGCGCGCGCCGCTCTCCTCGCTCAGGATCCCGTGGTCCGGAAAGGCCGCCTCGATCACCGCCAGCGCCGCAGCCTCGGCCTCCCGGTCCGCCACCGTCACGGGCGTGCGGTCCGGCTTCCGCTCCACACGCACCCCCGCCCGCCAGTGCCGCAGCGCCGCAGCGCCCGCGGCGGCCGCCGCCTCCCGCGCCACGGCCATCGCCCGCTCGATGTCGGCCCCGCCTGCAACTGCGTTGTCCAGCCCCACGCGCGCTCCTCGCTCCACGGCGCACCACTGTTCAGGCGCGCGTCATCAGCTCGTACAGGTGGCCGTTCGGGTCGGCGAAATACACGCCGCGGCCGCCGCGACGATGGTTGATCTCGCCCTTGCCGCGGCCGCCGGGCTCCGCGTAGTAGTCCAGCCCCGCCGCGCGCACGCGCCCGAAGATGACATCGAACTCCTCGTCGCTGACCAGGAAGGCGTAGTGGTGCGGCTCGAACTGCTCGGCGTCGTCGAAATCCAGGGTCAGCTCGGCGTTCACCTGCACCGGCGCGAAGTGCCCCTGCGTGCCACGAAACTCGAGTCCGAAGATCTCCGCGAAGAAGCGCGCTGCTGCCACCTTGTCCCGCGCCGGCACGATCGTGTGGTTCAACGTGATGCTCATCGCTCGCTCCCGTACGCCGGCTACGCCGCCAACGCCGTTGTCCCGTGCGCTGCCGGTAGCCACCCATGCCTGCGCCGCGCGGCGCACAGCCGCCACAGCGTTCTAGCAGAACTGTACCGCCGGCGAGGCGCCCATCAGCAAAATCGTGCCGAGCTAAGGCCGCAGGTGCTCGCCCTGGTAAGCGCCCGCGTAGGTGGCGCCCGGCGCCTCGACGTGGAAGAACACGAGCTGCAGCAGCCGCGCGCCGCGCGCCAGCCATAGGCCGTGCGGGTTGCTCACCGTCAGCAGCGCCTCCGAGCGCCCCGCGTAGCCGGCGTCCCACACTGCCGTGTGCAGCGCCGCCCCACAGCGCAGCAGCGTGGAGCGCGGGCGACCCAGCGCCATCAGATCCGCTGGCAAGTGCACGCTCTCCAGGAAGCGCACCACGTACGCTCCCGGCGCCAGATGCACCCGCCCCGTGGCGTCGAACGCCACCGGCGCCCGCGCCGGCAGCCGCCGGTCCGGCACATCCGGGAGGCTAGCCGCAGGGTCAGCCTCGATCGCCCCCGCGTCAGCTAGCGTCCAGACGCTCTCTAGCCGCAGGTCGATACCGTGGGGCTGCACCTGCCGCGCCACATCGCCCAGCCCGCGCACCAACGGCGGGTCCGCCGCTAGGCGCGCCAGCAGCGCCGCGCGCCCCAGCACCCCGCCGCTCACGCCAGGCCCTCCGTGGGATTCGCAGGACGCGTCCGGTCGATCTCCACCGCCGCGCTCACCGCCACCGCGCCCGCGATCGGCGCCTGCGGCTTGTGTACCCGCACCACCACCCGTGCGACCTGCGGGAAGTCGGCCAGCAGCACGGCCGCGATGCGCTCGGCCACGGCCTCGATGAGGTGCAGCGGCGGCCCCTCGATCACCGCCCGCACGCGCCGATACACCGCACTGTAGTCCACCGTGGCCGCGAGATCGTCGCGTGCGCCGGCCGCCTGCAGGTCAGTGTACAGCTCGACGTCGACCACGAAGCGGGCGCCCAGCGTCTGCTCGGCCGGCAGCACGCCGTGCCGACCGAAAAACGCCATGCCCGTGAGGAGGATGCGGTCGCTCACTAGCCGTAGGTTTCCAGGCCGCGGATCACCTCGTAGGCGAAGCGCACCTGGGGCACGGCGACGCCCAGTGCTGCGGCGCGCCGCACCACGTAGCCCAGCGTCTCCTCGACCTCCGTGGGCCGGCCACGCAGCAAGTCCTGGAGCAGGCTGATGCGCATCGCCGTGAGCCCGCGCACCTCCATCTCGCGACCGCGTCCGACGACCACCGCCACCGCCGCCTCATGGGGTAACGTGGCCAGCGTGCGCGGGTTGAACCCCTCGTAGTCGCCCAGGGTCACGCCGTCGGCGCGCGCCACGGCCGCGCATTCCCGCGTTAGCTCCACGAACAGCCCCGCCAGGTGCGGCTCCTTGCAGACTTTGTAGTACTCGAGCCGCGTGAGCGCCGACAGCGCGGCGGCCGGCACGATCTGGCACAGCTTCGACCACTCCACGGCTCGGGCGTCCTCCACGGCCGTCGCCGGCAGACCTGCAGCATTGAACGCGGCTACCAGCGCCTCTACCCGCGGCGTCGGCGGCCCCTGCAGCTCGCCGACGTATGTCCGGCCCGCCAGCGTCCACAGCGCACGCCCCGGCCCCTCGGCCGTCGCGCCCAGAATCGTCGCCGCGCCCAGCACGCGCTCCGCTCCGAACACCGCCGCGAGCTGCTCGTCCTTGTCCAGGCCGTTCTGCAGCGAGGCCGCCGCCCCGACCGGCACCGCGCGCACGGCGTCCAGCGCCGCTCGTGTGTCGCGCGTCTTCACCGTGAGGAGGAGATAGTCGACCGGGCCGATCTCGTCCGCAACGCAGCTCGCGTGCACGGAGGCCTGCAGCTCGCGCACGCCACGGACCTGCAGGCCCTCGCGCTGCAGCGCCGCGCGCTGATGGGGCCGGCAGTACACCACCACGTCCTGGCCACTTGCCGCCAGTGCCGCCCCCACCACCGTGCCCAGGCTTCCGGCGCCCACGATCAGGATGCGCACATCGACTCCCTACACGCGCCGGCGGCTGTCGCTGCCGGCGCGCTCCCCACCGTAACGAAGGCGATGCCGGCAGGCTCGATGATACGCGATCTTGATGATGTCACTCTAGCCACCGAGGAATCCGACATGCTAACTTGCCGCGACGTAACTCGGGGGCGAGATCTCGCGCCTGGAGGTGGCCTCGCATGCTCCGCACGCCCCTGTTGCAGGTGCCCGTGGCCGACGAAGAGGCCGCATACCTCCGCATCTACGACACCGCGATCGAGCTGGAGCCCCAGACTGGTGCGCGCCCGCCGCCTCCGGCCCTGGCGATTGACTTTCGCGCGGTCGCTCGCGTGCGCCTGCGTGCTGGCCCGCACCTCACCGCGCTCCTCATCGAGGATACGTGCGGCCGCGCGATCCACGTGCTGCTCGGTGCCGCCGATGCACGTCGGGTCGCCGCGCTCCTCCGCGAGTATATCGCCCCTCCTGCTCTCGCTCGAGCCCTCGCTGGCGAGGAGTAACCCGCGCGCTTCGCGCCCATAGTGCTCCTCTCGTTCAGGCCCCTAGTCCCTCTGGCACGTATGCTGCACGGCTTGGTCGTGGAGGCCCACGCGGTCTCGCTCGCCGGCGACCGTGCGCTGCGGCCGCGGCGTGACAACAGGCGGGCCGAGAGCTTAGGGAAGGAACCTCGCATGAGTCCAGAGCACGAGAGACCATCGCGACCGGATCAGCACGACGACCAGGAGAGTGGGCTGCCCGGTGGCGGGAGGGGCCGCGTAGATCGCCCCGGCCACTCGGGCGTCTATCCGGTCTCGCATATGGAAGGCGCCAGCGGCGCGGCGCCCGTGCGGGGCCAGATGTCCTGGGGCCAAGGCGAGCGCGGCGCGGAAGGATACTACGACAGTGGCAGTTCCGAAGCCATCACGATCCCTGTCGAGAGCGAGCCTGGCGCGGCGCCTGAGCGGGGAGCACTCGGACAGCCGCTGATCCGGCAGGAGGCGCTCGCTCAGCCCGAGGGCGCCGAGGAGGCTGCCGAGCGCCGCCTGGCGCAGCAGTATCGGGGCGACGTCTTGCCGGACCCGCTCTCGCCGGGCCGGCAGGAGGCGCTCGCCCAGCCAGACGTGGCGGAGGAGGCGGCCGAAGACCTCCTGGAAGCGGGCGAGCGCGGGGCGCAGACGGAGCGCGGAGTGCGTTCCGCCAGTCCTTCCTCATCGACCGGCGACTAGGGCTCTAGGGAGTAGAGCGTTATGGACGAGCAACGCGCCCTCACCCTGTTCGACCTCGCTGATCAGTACCAGTGGATCCGGATGCTCGGTTGGAGCGAAGACGAGCTGCGGCAGGTGCCCGTCCACCACCAGGCCACGGCCGGGACGGAGATGCTGAACCTGGCGAACTTCGGCGGCACCGCGCTCGGCGTCAGCACCAATGCCGGCGGGGGAACCAGTGCCCAGGTCCGCGCGATCCCCAACCTCTGGGTCTACCGGCCCGAGGTGCCGGCCCCGCTCTGGGAGCGTCTCCGCGAGCTAGCGGACCGCGGAGGCCCGAGCGGCTATCAGGCGAGCGGCAAGTTCGGTGAGGTCGGCGAGTCCACCTTCCCCCCGTGAGCGCTCGCGAGCCGAACGCCTTACCGGATGTCCCGCTCATTGGGCGAGCGAAGGCGCGGGCCGCTGCGCCGCAGGGGAGTCTAGCCACTGCACGGCGTGGCGGCCCGCGGCCTCCGCCAAGAACCCGTCGAGTTGGCGCAGGGTCAGCGCTCCGGGGATCGGATAGCGGGCCAGGACCTGCTTGAGCGCGCTGGCGTAGCGCGCGAACACCCCGAAGTCTCGGGGATAGCGGGCCGTATCCACTCCCACGAACGTCCCGAGTTGCCGGGCATGTCCCAGGATGGCCCGCCAGCGTTCGATGGGCACCACCCCCACCGAGTCCACCCCGTGCGAGAACAGCGCCAGGTGGATGTAGTCGTAGGGCGGGCAGCTCTCCAGGTATCGGTTTAGACATTCGGCCGACGGCTCTGTGTTGAACGTCAGCCAAAACGGCACCGCCCCGAGACGGAGCGTCCAGAACGGCTCCATGACGACGAACGACTCGACGAACAGCCGGCTGGGCGCCAGGCGTCGCTGGGCGTACCACCAGCGATAGAGGTCCGCTACCAGCGGGCTGAGATGCTCCGGATCCTGGAAGATGATGCGCCGCAGGCGATACCCGTGCTGCCGGGCAAAGCGGGCGATGTCCGCGCGCAGCGCAGGCTCGAAGCCCCACTCCGCCTCCGGCCGCTCTTCGTCCGGCTCGGGCGGGTCCCACTTCCGGCGCGCGGAGCCGTAGCGCTGCAGGTAGGCAGCTACCCGGTCGCTGCCGTGGAAGTACTCGTCGATCGTGGCCCCGCCCAGCGCGCCGAACTGGAACACGTGGCGGTCGCCCACCCGTGTGGTCCGCCACATCTGCTGGCACTCGGCGATGAAGATCGTGCCCCCGGGCGCTAGGGTCTCGGTGAGGAAGCGCTCGTAGATGTTGCCCAGCCGCAGGCGCTTGACCCGGAAATAGGTCATGAGCCGGATCATCAGCCGATCCTGGTTGGGATCGTGCATGTGATGGAGCTGGATATCCGAGTTGGTGGCCAACAAGGGGCCCGCGTGCGCTCGCCCCCACTCCAGGTCCTGCTTGGGTTCGTCGGGATCCACGCCAGTGCGCCGCACCGGGATGAGAAAGGTCTGGGGCAGCCAGGGGATACGCAGGGCCGCCGCGAGGTGGACCAGGGCGCCGCTAGACGAGCCGACGATGGCGGCGGGATAGGCGCGTCGCGGGTAGCTGTTGGTCACCCAGCGGGAGAACTCCTCGACGCGCACATCACCCAGGCGATGGGCGGGGATCGCCTCGGCCCACCCACTCACGGTGTACAGAGCCTCGCGCGCCGCCCGCGGCAGCGCGTTCACCAGAGCAGCTAGCGTCTGAGACGAGGGCGCAACGCCCCCCATCCCGGGCGCCTCTTGCCACCGCAGGTATCTGCCCAGCATGTGCACCATCGCCGAGGTCGAATCGAAGTCGGCGATGAACCGCGGGGCCAGCGTCCCCACGGCGCGGAACACGGGCGCTTTCATGGATCCCTCCGACCCTCATCCGTGGTGAGTCCCCTCGACCACTGCTCGCTGTTTACTGTCCGGAGGGGAACGTCTCGGGCACCTCGCCCTCTTCTTCCGTCGGCAAGTGGAGAGGATGGAGCGCTGCGGTTTGATCGAGGTACAGGAACGCGTCGTACCGCAGTGGCAGCACCGTCGGCACATAATTGCCAAAGCGCTCATACGCGGGGTCGTACACCACCCCGATAGCGCGGTGCCCGTGCGGTTCGAGCAGCAGGTCGCCCTCGGGTATCTCCCCGAAGATCAGCAGCTTGTCCTCCGGACCGCTACGGTGCAGGATGTCCTCGTAGCTGCCTTCCAGGGCCGGGGGCACGGGCATCCGCTGCATCGGCGCGCCCCACTCCTCGCTGGCGATCACGCTACCGCGGTGAGACCCAAACCCGACCAGTACCACCCCGTCTGGCCAGTGGCGCTCGCGGACGAGCTGGCCGATGTTCACCATGCCCGCCCGAGCCATGTCCGTTGCCCGCGCATCCCCGATGTGCGTGTTGTGCTCCCAGACGATGGCTTTCGCCTCCGGGCCATGAAACTGCATCAAGCGATCGAGGGTATCGGCCATATGATGGTCGCGGATGTTCCACGAGCTGGACCCGCCTCGCACCATCGCGCGATAGTAGCGCTCAGCGTTCGCGGCCACCAGCGCGTTCTGCTCCGCGACGAAGTAACCCTCGCGACTGTCCTCGCGGTACTGCGGCGCCTTGCGTCGCAGCGCCACCAGCATCGCGATGACCTCGTTCTCGCACGATGTCGGCACGAGAGCGGTCGCCCGTGCGTACTCTTGTGCGTCCCGCCCATACGGCTCGAAGCACTTGAAGGCCCGTACCGCGCTGGGTACCGCCTGTGGATCCACCCGTTGCAAGTAACGGATGACTTCGTCGAGCGATTCCCACAGGCTGTAGACATCCAGCCCGTAGAAGCCGACCTGTCGCTCCTCGGGCACGCGCGCGTTGTGCTGCCGTAGCCATTCCGTCAGGGCGACGATCTCCTCGTTGGCCCACATCCAGGTCGGCCAGCGGGCGAACTCCCCGAGCACCACGCGCGCGCTGGCTCCGGCGTCGGGGGCCCCTTTCACGTAGCGGTTCACGCGGTAGCAGTCTGGCCAGTCCCCTTCCACGGCGATGAAGGAGAACCCCTTCTCGCAGATGAGCCGTTTACTGATCTCGCAGCGCCAGGTGTAGTACTCCATGGTGCCGTGCGAGGCCTCTCCCAGCAGCACGTACCGGGCGTTGCCGATGCGCTCCAGCAGTGGGTCTAGGTCTGCCGGTTCGTTCAGTGGTCGTGCCAGCTCGCGGAGCCGTACGGCCAGCTCTGCGGCGTGGTCTCGCGTGCTCGTAGTCATCAGGTGTCGTAAGGCTTTCATCTGACTCCAACTTCCTGCGTGATCCCACAAGCCCTCGGATCGGCGCGCTCACCATCACCCGTCCTCTACTCCCGAGGGCGCGTGTAGGCACCCCGTTCGCTCCATACACCGCTGCGAACGGCATCGGGCCGGCCGCTGGAGCTAACCAACGGGGAGGGCGCTCAGGCCCTCCCCGCGTTCCGGGCAGCAAGATCGCTCACCGTATGTCAGACAGCGGTGTCGGCGATCCGGGGCCGATCGTGGTGCGCTCCGGCTGGAGCGCGTCGATAATCCGATACGCCTCGGCCGCGTCCGCCACGAACGCCTCGTCCCGGTCCTTCAGCTTCTCCAAGTCCTCTTCCAACTCGGCCCGCTGGTCGTGGCTCAGCGGCGGTGTAGCATCGCCCTGGCGTGCCAGGTAATCCAGCACGCCTTGCCATGAGGACGCGCCGGCGCGCTGCAGGATGCTCGCTAACTGCTCTTGGGTGTACCGTCTGGCCATGCGGGGCACCTCCTCTTCCGATCGTTCTCCCGGTGGACCGGCGCTACACGGCCGAGCCCCCGTTCCTGACACGTGTAGCAGCCGCTGTGCCGGCCAGGAGTATCGGTCGCCATACGGTCTCGGAAGGCCCGACAAGCGGAGGGGGAAGGGGCGGGCCAGCAGGTCGGCGGCGATGGCCGAGGACGCGCGCGAGCGTGCGGCCCCCCACGAGCCAGGCTGGCCCTGCTTGTTGTTGGAGACGGTCAGCGACGGGCGAGGTCGGCGTGATAGGCGATACCGACCAGCACCCCGTCAGCCGTGGTGATGAGCGCGCGCTCCAGGTTGCGCTGGTGCAGGTAGGCCGCCATCTCTTCCAGCGTCAAGTCGGGCCGGAACGTGGAGGGCCCCGGGTCCATCACCTCCTCCACCGTAGTTTCAGCAGCAGCAGCCGTGTCCAGAGCGTCGTCGCGCAGCAGCCCCAGCACGACCCGGTTGTCGTCCACCACCACGCACTCTGTCGCCCCTGCCGCCTGCAGGCGCTGGCGCACCACGCCCACCTGCTCCGTCAGCCGGCACGTGGGCACATCGCGGCGCGCCACATCCCCGACACGCGGCTCCGCCGCGCGCCGGCCCTCGCGGGGCAGTCCCGCCGCGAACCAGTCCTGCTTGCCGGCCGCGTAGGCGAAGACCTCGGGGAATCCCAAACTTTCGAGCCGCGCCGCGGCTCGCGGGCTCAGGTCTCAGCGCGAGTCGTGACAGTAGACGATCACGGGACGGTCGCGCGCGAGCCGACCGGCCGTCCGCCGATCGAGTTGCGTCAGTGGCAAGGAGATCGCGCCAGGAAGATGCTCCGCTTCGTACTCTTGGGCCGGCAACACCTCCACCAGCTGCGCGCCGCGGGCGAGCAGCCGGCGCACCTCATCCCGGTCGATCCTGCGCACCATCCAGCTCTCCTCTCTCGCCTGCTCGACTATGCCGGCCGGCGCCGCTGGCTGGCCGCTCGTTGCACAGCGCGCCGCTGCTCGGCAC
>JADGHJ010000186.1 GCA_019686175.1 Chloroflexota bacterium
GCGCGCGCTCGAACTGCCGGTCCGGCGTCTCTTCCGCGTGGCCCTGCAGCCCGTCGAGCTCACGCGCGCCGTCGTGCGCGCCATGGAAGCGAGCAAGCAAGTCAGCGCCCGCGGCATCCAGGTGCCGAACCATTACCGTATCGCGCTGCACCCGCAGGATTTCCGGGCGTTCGCATCCTGGCGGGACACCATGGAGCGTGAGCTAGCAGACTATCTCCAGCAGTACGCCCTGCAGCGAGGCTGGTTCTGCCCCGGCCGGCCCCTGGTCGAGTTGATCGAGAGCGCCGACGTGCCGACGGCCCGGCCGCGCGTCGAGTGCAGCACGGTAGATGCCGTGCCCGCAGCACCGGCCACGCTGCTACAGCCGGGGTCGCCTGTATCTCCTCCTTCGCCCATCAGGCCGGCGCCCCCGGCCGGCCTCTCGGCATCCGCCTGGCTCCAGGTGGCCGACGCACCACCGCGGCCCTTGGACCAGCCTTCGGTGCGCTTAGGTCGCGCCCCGGACAACGACGTCGTGGTGCCGGACCCCGGTGTGTCGCGGTACCACGCTCGGATCGACCAGGTGGGCAACCGCTTCGTCTTGCGCGACCTGGCCAGTTCGAACGGGACCTGGGTGAACGGCGCCCCGGTAGCCGAGCACGTCCTGGGCCACGGCGACACGTTCGTGCTCGGCAAAGTGCCGGTGCGTTTCTGGCTGGCACGCTGAGAGCCACTCGTCCGCGCGGGGGAGTGTGGCAGAGTTATCCGCGGAACTGCTGATCCTCGTCTTGCGGCTGGGTATCGTCGCCGTGGTGTACCTCTTCCTCTTCGCGGTGTTCCTGACCGTCCGCCGCGAGCTGCGGGCGCAGGAGCGCGGGGCACAGGAAGCGCCTGGGCGCCTGGTGGTGGTCGATGGCGGCAACAGCGGCCTGCCGGCCGGTCACTCCCTGCCCCTGCGACCGGTGACAACCATCGGTCGCTCGTCACACTGTACGCTCGTGCTCAACGACACGTTCGTCTCGGGCATGCACGCGGTGTTGACCTGGCGGGGAGGCCAGTGGTGGCTGCGCGATGCGGGCAGCACCAACGGCACCCTCCTCAACCAGACACCCGTGCCGCTGGATGAAGTGCCCTTGCAGTTCGGGGATGTGATCGACATCGGCCGGATCCGCCTGAAGCTCGCCGCTTGATCGGGCTAGGACGAGCGAGGCCGCGGCGCTCAGGTGCGTGGCCCCCGGCACCAACCGATCTGAAAAGCGGATAGCGGGCACTCGGAGGAGACCGATTGTGGAGCGAAACATCGCGCGCCTGGCGGCCACCGTGCTCAGCGGCCTGCTGCTGGTCGCGCTGGTGCTCGGCTACTGGCAGCTCTGGGAAGCGCCCGCGCTGGCGGCGCGCGCCAACAACCCGCGACCCTACGAGGAGGATCAGCGGGTGCAACGCGGGCGCATTCTCGATCGCAACGGCGTCGAGCTGGCGCGCAACGGACCCGATGGCACGCGCGAGTACACGTACCCGGGGCTGGTCCACGTCGTCGGCTACCATAGCCCGCGCTTCGGCAGCACGGGCATTGAGGCGGCCTTTGACCCGTACCTGCGCGGCTTGCGCAGCGGCGATCCGATCCAGCGCCTGCGCGATCACCTCCTGCACCGGCCCACAGTCGGGGCGGACATCCGCCTGACTATCGACGCGGAGCTGACGCGGCTCGCGCTGGAGGCGCTGGGAGCGAGCGCTGGGGCCGCCGTGGTGCTCGACCCCCGGAGCGGCGAGGTGCTCGCGCTGGCCAGCAGCCCCTACTTCGATCCCAACCAGCTTGCCGAGCAATGGGAAGCGCTGCGCCAGGATGCGCGGGCCCCGCTGGTGCCCCGCGCCACCGAGGGGTTGTACACGCCGGGCTCGGTGTTCAAGATCGTCACGGCGACCGCCGCAATCGACCTGGGCAAGGTGGACCTTACGGCTGCCCACGACTGCACGACCGATCTGATCGTGGACGGCTTCCGGATCGAGCAGAAGAACCATCCCCACCTGCGGCGGGTGACCTTCGCCCAGGACTTCGCCTGGTCGGACAACGTGACGTTTGCCAAAGCAGGGCTGGGACTGGGCACCAGTGGGACCATCGACTTCGATGACCGCGCGCCGCGGCCGTATCCATGGGAGCGCGAAGGGATCGGGCGCAGCGTCGAGCGGCTGCTGGACTATGCCCACCGCTTTGGCTTCGGCGAGCAGCTCCCGTTCGATCTCCCGGTGGCGGTAAGCCAAGTGGGCTCGCGGAGCAGCTTCACCCCGGTCGAGCTGGCGAGCACCGCCTTCGGCCAGGGAGAGCTCCAGGTCACCCCCCTGCTGATGGCACTGATCACGGCCACAGTGGCCAACGGCGGCGCCATGCCAGCACCCTACGTGGCGATCGAGGCGCGCCGGCCCGACGGCTACGTCGAGCAGCTGCACCAGCCGGGCCGTGTGCTGCGGCGTGTGATGCAGCCGGCCACAGCGGCGGCCATGAACCGGCTGATGGTACAGAGCGTGGAGGAGGGCTACGCGCGGCCGGCGCAGATCCCGGGCATCTCGGTCGGTGGGAAGACTGGCACGGCGGAGGTTGGCCCCGGCCACACGCCACACTCCTGGTTCGTGGGGTATGCCCCCGCCGATCGGCCGCGCGTCGCCGTGGCCGTGGTCGCCGAGAACCGCGGCTCGGGATCCGACGTGGCCACACCGATCGGCCGGCGGCTCATAGAAGCGGCTCTGGCCCGCCACGCCGCCAGCACGAGCGAGGCGCCGCCAACAGGGGGTGTCGACGGGCTGGCGGCGGTCGACGGGGAGCCCAGGGTGACGAGCCTCTACTGTCCGTTGCCCGCGCGGGGCTGAATCCCAGATCCGGGCTCGGGCTCTGCTAGAATAACAGCGATGCCCGTGGCCTCGCGGCGCCGCCTGGCGGGGCGGGCTGGCTCGCGACGCCGCCGCTCATAGACCGGCGCGCAATCTGGCTGTGGGAGACGACGATGGCCGCCGAGAATCCGCCGACCCCACCCTCGACCACGGAGTACACGCCGCCAGAGGACTACGAGTTCGATCCCGCGGAGGAGCTGGAGCCCACCAACGACCTGCTCGACATGGTGCTCACTCGTGCCGGCGAGTTCGTCCTCGACGTCATCGAGACCGTGCAGGCGCACCCGGTGCTGACCGGCTCGCTCGTCGCCGCCGGGATGGGCTTGGTCGGCGGTCTGGTCGCCGCGAGCGTTGTCCCCCGTCGGCGACGTCCGTCTCCGCTGACACGTGGGGCCTGGGCCGCAAGCGCCGCGGCTGACGCGGGCATGCAGGCTGGTCGGCGCTGGGGCCGCTGGGGGCGCGCGGCGGTTGCTGAGCGCGCGCAGGAGGCCGCTCGGGCGGCCGCGGCCGCTCCGCCGCGTGGGCGCCGTCTGCGGCTAGCGGTACCGCCGCTCCGCCGCGCTGGCCCGGTGGACGTGCTAGCGAGCGAATTCCCGATCCGGCGGCCGGTCACTGATGGGCGGGAGGCCGTGCGGCGCGCCCAAGCGCTGGCGCAATTGGGGCCGATCGCCATCGCGTTGCTGCGCAATCCGCTGGTGCGCGACCTGGCCCTCCACTTGATCAGTCGCCAGGTGCGCCGTGTGGCGCGGCTCTAGTCGAGGGCGTTGCGTTCGGATCCCGCGCCCTGCGCTGTTGGTCAGGCGGTGCTCCTGTACTAGCCTGCTCCACGGTATCCACCGGGGCTGTGCTGCGCCTCGCGCCGGCTCCCTAGAAAGCAGCGGTTGGTGACCGCCAAGTACGTATCCATCGACCTGGAGTATGCGGAGGGGTTCGGCCTGCCGCAGATCATCGAGATCGGCGCGGTGCGCTTCGACGAGTGCGGCGCGGCCGAGCGCTGGAGCACCCTGGTGCGCCCGCGAGGGCCACTACCCTACCGCGTCGAGCAGCTCACGGGGCTGACTGACGGTGCCCTGGAGTCGGCGCCGCCCCTCAGCGAGGGCCTGGCAGCCCTGGCGCGCTTCGCGGGCGACCTGCCGCTCGTCGGCCAGAGCATCGGCCTGGATCTGCACTACCTGGAGCGCGCGGGCCTGCGCCTCATCGCGCCCCAGTACGACACGTTCGAGCTGGCCCAGCTCCTCCTGCCCGGGCTTACCAACTACGACCTGGGCTCGATCGCCCGGGCGCTGGGCATCGCGCCGACCGAGCAGCACCGCGCCCTGGCCGACGCCGAGACGGCCATGCACGTGTTCCTGGCGCTGCTGCGGCGGCTGCGTGCCCTGCGCCACGACGTGCTGGTGCTGGTCAATCACCTCGCGCGCGGCCTCGACTGGCCCCTCGCCCCGCTGTTCCAGGAGGCCGAGCGCCTCGCCGAGCAGCGCGAGCACACGCCGCTGTTCGAAGAGGCCGCCCGGCCCGCTCCGCCGAACGGGCGCCCCGAGGCGTTGGCCGAGGTCGAGCCGCCGCTCACGCCGGTCCGCGCCGCAACGTCGCTCGACGGGGAGGCGCTAGCGCAAGCCTTGGCCCGCGGGGGAGCGATCGCCGCGCGGCTGCCGCACTACGAGGAGCGCCCCGAGCAGCTCACCATGCTCCGCGCCGTGGCCCAGGCCCTGGAGCGTGGCGAGCATCTGCTCGTGGAGGCCGGCACGGGTACTGGCAAGTCGTTTGCCTACCTGCTGCCCGCGATCTGCCGTGCCGCGGCGACCGCACGGCCGGTCGTGGTGTCGACCAACACGATCAACCTGCAGGACCAGCTCTTGCAGAAGGACTTGCCCACCCTGGCCGAGGCGCTGCCCTTTCGCTTCCGCGCCGTGGTGCTCAAGGGGCGCAGCAACTACCTCTGCCTCCGCCGCTGGCACGCCTTCGTCCGTAGCGAGGGCCTCTCCCCCGCCGAGACCATGCTGGCGATCAAGATCGCCGTCTGGCTCCAGTTCACGCGCACGGGCGACCGGGCCGAGCTGCGCCTGACGCCCGACGAGGCCGCCGCCTGGACGAAAGTGGCCGCGCACACCGACACCTGCACGCCGGCGCGCTGCCCCTACCATCGCCGCGGCACCTGCTTTGTGGCGCGGGCGCGCGCGGCGGCAGAGAACAGCCACATCGTGGTCATCAACCACGCGCTGCTGCTCTCCGACCTGGCCGCGCGCAGCCAGATCCTGCCCGACTACGAGCATCTGATCATCGACGAGGCCCATCACCTCGAGGACGAGGCGACCGCCCAGTTCGGCGCGCGGCTCACCGAACGCGACCTGATGCAGGCCCTCGACCGCCTCCAGGCCGAGGGGCCCGGCTACACCGGCGGCGCCCTACCGGCCTGCGCGGGCCTGCTGCAACGGGCCGTCGGCTCGCCAGCGCGCATCGGTGCCATGCACGAGCGGATCGGCCACGCGGCCGCCGCGCTGCGCCGGGTCCGCGCCGCGGTGCACGGTCTGTTCACCGAGCTTCACGCTGTGCTGGAAGTGCCGACCGTGCAGGAGCACGGGACGGTGCGCCTCACGCCCACCGTACGCCAGAAGCGGCGCTGGCAGCGTGCCGAACAGGCATGGGGCGTCCTGCGCGATCGCTGGGTTGAGGCCGATCGCCACGTGAGCGAACTGCTGCCAGCGACGGAGGAGCTGGCCGAGCGCCTGGCTGAGCGGGGGGAAGAGGGCGCTGCCCGCGAAGCGGTCCTGGCTGAAGAGGTGGCCGGCGAGTTCGAGAGCTTCCTGCGGACCGGTGAGACCCTACGCACGGTGCTGGACCGCGTGATCGGCAGTCCCTCTCGCGACGACGTGGCCTGGCTCAGCCTGGAGCGCGAGCGCGAGCTGGTGGTCCATGTGGCGCCCCTGTACGTCGGCCAGCGGCTGTGGGATGAGCTGTTCCGCAAGAAGGAGGCGGTGGTGCTCACCTCGGCCACGCTGGCCACCGCCGACGGTAACGGCGATCGGCCGAGCTTCCGCTACATTCGCGAGCGGCTGGGGCTGCGCGAGGTCCGCGAGCTGCAGCTCGGCGCGCCCTACGACTACCGGCGCTCGACGCTGCTGTGCGTGCCCGACGACTTGCCGGAGCCCGGGCAGTCGTACCACCAGCACCGCCTGGTCGATACCCTGCTGAACCTGATCACCGCCATTGGCGGCCGCACGCTGGTGCTGTTCACCTCGCACGGCCAGCTGAAGCAGACCTACGAGGCGCTGCGCGGCCCACTCGAGGCCGAGCGCATCATGCTGCTCGGCCAGAACATCGACGGCTCGCGCGCTCGCCTGCTGGAGGCGTTCCGGGCTGGCCCCCGCGCTGTACTGCTAGGCACGGCCAGCTTCTGGGAGGGCGTCGACGTGGTGGGCGAGGCGCTGAGCTGTCTGGTGATCGCCCGGCTGCCGTTCAGCGTGCCCACCGACCCGGTGTTCGCCGCGCGGGCCGAGCTGTTCGACGACCCCTTCCGCGACTACGCGGTGCCACAGGCGATCCTGCGCTTCAAGCAGGGGTTCGGCCGGCTCATCCGCAGCCACACCGACCGGGGGGTCTGCGTGGTGCTCGACCGGCGCCTGGTGAGCAAGCGCTACGGGCGGGCATTCGTGGCCTCGCTGCCCGACTGCCAGGTGCGCGTGGCGCCAGCCCGCGAGCTCCCTCGTCTGGCGACCTCCTGGCTCAACGCGCGGAACCCCATGCCAGCTAGCGGCAGCTAGAGGTCGCCATCGACCCGCTCCTCGGCGGCCAGCGATGCGCTCGCTACTACCTGTCCGCCGCGCCAGTAGAGCCGCGGCACGCGCGCGCCCAGCGAGGTCAGCGCCTCATGCGGGATGCTCCCGGAGCGCTCGGCGAACTCGTCGAGCGCGATGAGATCGTCGCCCTGCTGGCCCAGCACCACCGCGCAATCGCCCACGCGTGTCTGCGGGCAGTGCGTGATGTCCACCACGCACTGGTCCATCGAGATCCGGCCGATCAGGTCGGCGCGCTGGCCGTGCAGCAACACGTAGCCGCCCCGATAGTGGCTCCCCGGGAGACCGTCGGCATAGCCGATGGTGAGCAGGGCCGCGCGCATCGGACGGGTGGTGCGATAGGTGCGCCCGTACCCCACCGTGCAGCCGGCTGGCAGGTCGAGGAGCCGAGCGATACGGGCCCACAGGGTCACCGCTGGCTGCAGCGGGAACGGTGTGGGCACCGCCTGGGTAGCACGGTAGCCGTAGACGGCCAGTCCCACGCGCACGAGGTCGGCGTGCGCCTCAGGCAGGGCGAGTGTACCCGCGCTGTTGGCCGCGTGGAGGACGGGTGGTCGGACGCCCTGGCGCGCCAGTTCGTCGCAGGCGGCACGGAACGTGGCGAGCTGCTCCCGGGCAAACGTCAGGTCGAGCGCGTCCGCCGTGGCGAAATGGGTGTAGAACCCCTCCAGCCTGAGGTGCGGCGAGCGCGCGACGGCCAGCGCCAGAGCGAGCGCCTCGTCGCGTCCGGCGCCGTAGCGGTGCAGCCCCGTATCCACCTTGACGTGCACAGGGAGGCGGACGCCGACCTGCTGCGCCGCCTCGATCAGCAGCGGCACCTGCTCGGGGAGCGTCACCGTTGGCGTCAGGCCATGCCGCGCTAGCGCCAGCGCCTCGCTCGGTGCGAAAGCGGTGAGGAGCAGGATCGGCGCCCGCACGCCGTAGCGCCGGAGGCGGATGCCCTCGCGCACGCGCGCCACCGCCAGCCCGTCGGCGCCCGCAGCCAGCACGGTCTTGGCGACTTGCTCCGAGCCGAGCCCGTAGGCGTGGGCCTTCACCACGGCGAACAGCCGCACTCGCGGGCCGATCCACGCCCGCAGGCCGCGGACGTTGGCCTCGATAGCGTCTAGATCTACGTCGATCCAGCACGGCCACGGCGCTTCCCGGCCTTCCAGTACCGGCGGCGCAGACGGCTGCGTGCGAGCCTGAGCCATCGATGTCATCCCCCTGTGAGCTGAGAGCCTCGCACCTGGCTGGCACGACTACGCGATGGGCACATCCTGGGCCAGCAGGCGCACGAAGTCGGAGCGGCTGATGATGCCGACCAGCCGGCCGCCATCCACTACGGGCAGCGGGTTCACCCGCCGGTCCAGCATCACGGTCGCGGCGTCGGCCAGGTCGGTATCGGAGGTGGTAGTGATCACCGGGTGGCTCATGATGTCCGCGGCGACCGTCCCCAGCGCGCGCCGCATCTGTTCATCCCACTGGCGCGGGTTGCCGAGTGGGATCATGACGTCTAACACGCGCAGGTAGGTCGGCATGTGGAGGTGCGCGTTGCGGACCAGCAGGTCCAACTCGGTGACGATGCCGACGACGCGCCCCTCCTCGACCACGGGCAGTCCAGACACGCCATGCGCCCACATGATGCGGGCGATCTCGGTGACCGGTGTCTGGGGGCCGACCACCAGTACGTTGCGAGTCATAATGTCGGCGACCTTCATCGCTAGCTCTCCCTACGCGTGGAGCCGGGGCATTATACGAGGCACCCGCAGACCTCGACAGCCGGGTTTGCTGGCCTCTCCCCGCAGCGGTACAATTTCTTAGATTCTCTCGCCGACGTCGCATCGCTGGTACCGAGTAGCCGCGCGAACGCGTGACGGCCCGCTTGGCGGATGAGGGCCCGCCTCGGCAGTGCCGCCGGACGACGCGTCCCGCGCGGCCGCGTGTTTCTCGGCGTGCCCGGCGAGAGCGAGATCGTTGCGAGGCGAGTACGACGATGGCCCAGGAGCGCGCGCGCGACCAACTGGCGCTGCCCGACCCGGCCACGCACTTCTCCGATTGGTACACCGACGTGATCCTGCGGGCCGGG
>JADGHJ010000187.1 GCA_019686175.1 Chloroflexota bacterium
TAATTTGCCACTAACAATACTACATATGTTCTCCCCCTGTGTAGTCCATTGCGCGACGTCACATAACAGCCATGACACATTTGCCTGCTCGATGTATTCGCCTCCTACTCTGGCTTCAGTCTTAGGTTTCCGTCTCTTGTAGTCCACTAGCCAGAGACACCTGCTTCCCAGAACTCTCGCCAGCAATTAGTCCTGCTCGCCGCTATGCCATGGAACCAGGTCGGGGAGAGTTCTGCTCATGGGCATGCGGGCAGACCGAAATCGCAAGGAGACAGCCTGCCAGGTCTTGTCACTGGCTGACTAGGTGATCCAGACCCTGCCTCTTACGTGAGCGACCTGACTGATGTCCAATGGGTCCTGCTGGAACCGCTCTTACGCAAAGGTGCTCCGATCGGCCCTGGGCGGCCGGCCCGCGTCGATTTGCGTGCGGTCATAAGCGCCCCGTCGTACCTCAAGTAGACGGGCTGTCCATGCTGGTATCTGCGGCACGATCTGCCGCTCCGCTCCACGGTGCCTTACTTTGCGAAGTGGACTCCGGACGGGACCTTTGAAACGGCAGTGCATCGCCTGGGAGAACAGGGTGGTCGGGTAGGGCGGGAGGTGCAGGCTATGGCGGGGATTATCGATAGCCAGACCGACAAAAACGCCGAAGCGACCCAAGTGGTCGGTCGGGCCGGTGGGAGCTGTTAATCATCCATCTCCTCTATCTGCAAAGTATACTCGGTATTGCTTGTGGCTATTGTGACCACCGGGGCAGTATCTGCGCCCGATACCGTCGGTATGTAAGAGCAAGACTCCAGTGTATTCATACTGTGGTCGCGGGCCAGGGGCACGCTACCGATATGACGCATGAGCGGACGGCAATTGCCGAGCCGGCGCGAGACGAGCCGGCAGGGGGCGCAGCCGGCCCAGTCCCATCGTCGTGCGATGGCCTACCCCACTCCAGAACGCAAACGCGGTCAGCACGCCCAGCTGCCGCAGCAGATCAGAATCGTTCTCCACCACCGCGTAGGCGCACTGGCCCATAAACCCGACTTGCTGACTGTCGGCGAAGCGCACGTGGCGCGACTGCAGCCGATGGTAGGCTACCGCCAACGCGCGAGCGGCCCGCGCGCGCACGCTCTCCTCCAGACGCACGGGCGCCCAAGCGTTCCACCGCTCCAGCAGGCTGCCGTAGACCAGCTCTGGCAGGGGTAGCGGCACGTGGCGCCCTGCCACGCGGAACGTGGTGGGCGCATCGAACCCCAGCACCAACCGTCTGGGGGCCGGACGCACGGCGAGCAGGTGTTCACGCACCAGGTCGTCGTAGCTGGTCTCCCCGGCCCACGGGTGCTCCGTCGCTGCGGTGTACACCGCCTCAACGACCCCCTCACCCTGTTCCACCCGCACACGTTCTGGCGGGGCGGGCAGTACCCGCTCGCGGAGCAGGGCGCTCAGCTCGGGGCTGAAGCTGGTGAAGCGCAGGTGATACAGTCGATCCGACCGCCACGGCGTGCCAGCGACGTCGGCTCGCACGCCTTCCTCCAGGAGGCCGGTAGTAAACGGCTTGAGCGGCTCGGTGGTGTGCAGCGCGGCCGCCTCGGCGGGCGCTACCGCTCGCACCCAATCGAGGAAGATGGCGTGCGTGGCGCGTCCGAGCGCCGGGGGCAGCCACGCTGGGGCCACTGGCCGCACCGCCACCACCACGCTGAGCAGCACGCTACGACCCCTCGGCCAGCAGTGCGCGGCGCACCTGCTCGAACGGACTGGCCTCCGCCGATACGTTCAGCAGCGCCATCATGGTGGCCAGGTCCGCCAGCAAGTCGCCGCGGTAGGCGCGCCCCAGCACCGCCCTCGACACGCCCCGGAAGCCATGGCCGCCGATGCTCTTGTTGCGCAGGTCGGCCAGGGCCTGGATGCGCTTCAGGCCTGCGGCGAGCTCGGGCCAAGGCGACGCCGCACCCGCCTGCGTTACTGCGTAGGTCGCGAGCTGTTCAAGCGCCCACCGATTTGGCGGCCGTGTGGCGTCGAATACCCCGCGCTCGCTGCGCTGGTCCAGGAACGCCTTGAGAGCGGGGGCTTGCTCGATCCCTGCCGTGTAGGCGGGGTGGGCGCGTCCTTTCTCTTCGTCGGTTGGCAGCCCGAGCGTCTTCTCGACCAGCAGGCGCAGCAGCGCCTCGTGCAAGCGGAATAGACGCGCTAAGAAATCAACGTAGCGCCCCTGCTCATAGGTCACTAGCAGGTTGTAGTACAGCTCAGCCACCAGCGCGCACGGCTCGCCATCCAGCAGGGCGTCCAGTCCCTCGTTCAACCGGCGCATCAGCTCGCGGCACTCGTTGCGCGCCGACTTGGTGGCCGGTGCGTCGAGCGCTGCCCGTGCCTGCTCGAAATCGAAGTGCAAGCGGTGCGCCGTGTGCTCGGCCAGCGCGATCAGCGCCGGGTCGGCCCCCGTCTCCTGCAGTAGGTCTGCCGCGCGCGCGAACTCGTATCGCTCGATCGCATCGCGTGCCCGCGCCCGCACGACCCGCTGCACCAGGTGGTCGGCGATGTCCAACACCACTGGCTGGCGGCCGCCCTCGGGTACGTAGAGGACCTGGCATCGCCGCTCGAACCGCTCGATGGCTCGCAGGAGCAGCCCAAAGTTAGCGGCGGGCGTGCCCCCGACCGGCGATACGTAGCAGCGGTCGAACCGCGCCAGTTCGCTGCGCGCTAACTGCGTGCCGAACCACTCGTACATGGCGTCGTAGTAGCTCGGGTTCTCGTCGATCGTGCGCACCAGCACGGGCTTCTCCACATGACCGTGGACCTGTCTCTGCTGCGGCGGGAAGCGTTCCGGCAGGTAGCGGGCCAGCACGTGGGCGAACGGCGCGGTGTCGCGCCGGCGGTGCGAGCCCGCGCTCGAAGGCTGGTCGGTACCGAACAGACCTACGGTCACCAGGAGCGGCTGGTCGGCCGTCCCCTCGCGCAACACCCGCTGCAGAGCAACTTCTAGGATCGGCGCGCTGAGTCGGCCGGCGTAGGCGGCGTAGTCGGCGAGGATCGCCTCGCCCCGCGCGCGGTGGTCGTCAGACACGGGCTGGCCGTCCACGTTCAGATCGCGGTTGCCCACGTTGGCCAGGAACAAGACTCGGCGGTGTTCGGGCATCGCAGCTCCCTCCACTACGCTAGCGCGGCTCCAGCCGCAGCCAGATCCAGCCCGGCGGGGCCTCGGCGACGCCGCCGCGCTCGACCAGCCGCCGCGAGGCGGGGAACTCCTCGGGGCGCCCGCCACGCGCCAGGCCCAGCCGTTGGACCAGCCTGTCGAAGTCGTCCTCGCCCTGGAGGTACAGCCCCACGGTCTTGGCAAACCAGCCCGTACCCCAACCCAATGGCAGCGCGGTCTCGCCCCATTCCGCGCTCTCCAGCTTTGCGGCCAGGGTGGCGTAGAAACTCTCGATTCGCGGCAGCCCGCCGCTGCAGTAGAACTCCTGCTCGTGCTGGACAAGTGCCTTGGCGAACTCCCGCGCGTAGTACCAGGTGTCCGCCAGATCCAGGGGGGTGTCGTCGATCCGCGGTGCGGGCAGCTGACCCTGCGCGAGCAGCCCGCGATCGACGAGCAGCTCGCCCTCGAAGCGGGCGCCGACCGCGAGCGTCTCCACGCACCAGCGCGTGCCCTCCGCGATTCGTGTCAAGTCTCGGCCACGGCGGCCGTACAGCCCGAGCAGGGTGGCCTCCACCGCCGCGTCGCCCACGGGCTGCGCATCGCGCACCCGCAGGGCGCGGAGCAGGTCGCGGTTGGGGTCCGGACCGAACAGGCGGCGCTCCAGGGGGCGCGCGGCGCGCTCCGGCGGGCCGGCGGCGACATCGCGCTGGGACTGGAACGGTGGGGCGAGGTAGTAGATAAGGGCCCAAGCTAGCGCCGTGCGCAAAGCGCCTTTCAGACTGCTGCCTGGTAGGTACGGCCGATCGTGGACGTCCCGTACCAGCGGCAGGATCTGGTTGGGCGCTTCGCCGCGCAGCGGGAGCACGTAGCGCGCGCAGGCGGCGTACTGCGACGGCCGCAGCAGGCGGCTAAGGCGCATGTCCACCCCTGCGGCCAGCTCCTCGTCGGACAGCCCTGCTAGCGCGCGCTGTGGATCCAGCACCCACACCCGTCCGCGCTCGGCGACGAAATCGTAGTCCGCAAGCAGCGGCGGCCCCCCGGCGCCGATATGCAGGGGCGACAGCACCTCCGCCGCCACGCGCCAGCGCTGGAAGTGGAGCTGCTCACCCATCGGGGCCTCCCAGCCGGACGCCGAGCGGGAACGCCAGCCCGGCGCGGTAGATGCGATGCGCCGCGAAGCCCTCGGGCGTGACGTCGGCCAGCGCGCCACTGGCGCGGCGGGCCAGCAGCGAGCCCTCGGCCACCATGCGCACCTCGCGCCGGCGTAGCCCCCCGGTAGCGGGGGAGGCCGCCCAGCCCTGGCGCGTCACTAGCTCGAAGCTCGCCGGCTCGGCCAGCACGCCCGCGGCCAGCTCCTCCGGCGTCGGCCAGTACAGCGCCAGCGTCAGCCAGGCGTCGGGCGCGGCCGGCTCGGGCAACTCGAGCGTCGTGGGCGGCGCGACGGCGAACTGGCCGTGGCCCTGGCTACGCCGCCCGCCCAGGCCGGCGTCGCCCAGCACCGCCAGCGCCGTCTCCACCACCGGGCGCCAGTCCGGCGTGTTCCACTGGGCCAGGAAGTACAGCCCGCAGCCCGGTTGGAAGAGCAGGCGGCCGCAGCGCCAGATGGCCGAGGCATGGGTCTGCCGGTCCACCGCCACCCGCGGCACCTCGTCGCGCGCCCACGGTGCCCCCGCGCCGGCCAACAGCGGCTCGACGCGCGCGCGCTCGGCAGCCGACAGCCAGGCGCCGCTGGCCTCCAGGAAGTTGCGGGGTGCCATCTCCCCGCTCAGGTCGTCGCCCGCCAACCAGCGCGCCAGGAGGCCCTGCGAGACGTAGCGGGTGCGTTTCAGGCGCTTGGTGGCGTCGGGAGGGGGCGCCGACGGCAGCGGCAGTTGCGGTCGGGGGAAGAACAACACGTCGCCCGCACGCGGAAAGCACGAGCTGAGCCGAAAGGGCGGCGAGGCGGTGGCGCACACCGCCAGCAGCTCGTCCAGCCGCGCCGAACCGAAGTACTCGCGCACGGCGGCGCACAGCGCGCTGAACAGCGAGTCAGAGCGGAACGTCTCGCTGGTAGCCTCCAGGCCCACGCCCCGCTCGCCGAAGTGGAACGCGCCGCGCGGCTCCAACGCGTAGACGGTGACCTGCACCACGCCGCTACCCCACTGAGATCTCGCGGCGGATCTCCGCGAGCACCGCGTCGAGGTCCTCCAGCAGCGCATCGAGCGTGGTGAACTCGTGCTTCGGGCGTTGCTCCTCGGGCATCGTGTACGTGTCGCGCGCCCGCGTGAACAGCGTCAGGTCAACGAAGCGCACTTTGCCGCCGCCGCGCGAGCCCAACCCTCCGAGATAGTCGTCCTCCAGCAGCTGCATCGCCCGCACCAGCGTGCGGAAATTCTCGAAGTCGCGCCGCTGGTACACCGAGTACACTAGCTCGACCGGCGCGAACACGGCCCCGGCCGGCACGCGCTCCACCTGGCGCGGCGTGGCCGCCGAGGTCACACGGTCGATCGCCGCCTCCCACTTGACCTCCGTGAACGGCAGGTCGGTACGAGCGGCCTGCAGCCGCGCCACGCTGTCGGCTGTCAGGAAGGCGTCGCGCACCAGCAGGCGGGTGGGCTGGGAGAAGGGCATCTGCCCCAGCACGCCGAACACGGGGCAGACCGTGCAGGCGGCGTAGCTCGCAGCGTCGTTGCAGACATGCACGCGCACCTGCTGGCCGATCGGCCAGTTCTGCGTCGCGCCTGCGGCGCGCTCGGCGAGCGAGCGCATCTTGCCCTTGAGCGACGAGCCCGGCAGGTACGGCCGCCCCGTGAGCGCGTCGCGGATGACCGGGTTGTCCATGCCGCCGATGGTGATCCCGGCCTGCGAGCCGCCGATGTGCAGGCCCGTGACCACCTCCACAGCACAGCGAAGGAAGACGCGGCCCCAGAGGGTGATCCCGTTGCTGTCCTGTGCCATCGCGTGCTCCCGCTTAGTCGCGGCCGCCCGCCGCACGGTGGTAGGCGAGGATGGCCTCGAAGAAGTCGACGAAGTGCTGGAAGCGCTGGCGGTCGCCTCGAACCTCGGCGATCGCCGGGTCGAGCACGGCGCGCAGCCGCTCGACCGCTTGCCCCGACGCGCGAGCCGCCTGGTAGGCCAGCTTCGGGCGCAGCAGCAGCAGCTCGCGTTGGCGCGCTCGCGTGGTGTCGGGGTCGGCGCCCGTGGGCGGCCAGCTCATCTCGATCTCCCGTACGGCGCCGAAGAAGGCGCGGATCTGGCTGGTGGTAAGGCGCTCTTTGACCAGCGCGCGCCCCACGCGCTCGGCCACCTGCACCAACGTCTCGGCGTCGCCCTCGACGATGATGGCGCGCACCTCCGCGGGCGAGGGGGTCGGAAACGGCCGCTCGCCGCCCTCCCCGTGCTTCGGCGGCCGCGGGCCGCCCCGATTGGCGATCATGCCTCTCGCTCCCTTCGCAGCAGTAGCTCCGCCCAGCGCGCCGCCAGCCCCGCCCGTTGCAGGCTGCCAGGCTGCGCCAGCCCGTCGCGCAGGGCCCCTAGCCAGCTCCGGGTGTCCCCGTGCTTGGCCCGCTCGCCGAGCCGCGTGAGGGTGTAGGCCGCGAGCCACAGCCACCGCCCGTACACCGTCTGAGCCCCGGGCCGCCGCCCGCGCTTGGTGACCGTCGAAGCCGCAGCGCGCTCCAGCGCGGCCAGGCGCGCCAGCGTGTGCAACAGAGCGCGCGGTACCTGCTCATCGCGCACCCGCGCGACCAGCTCCGCTTGCAGCCGCCGGACCTGTGCGAACTCCGCCCAGCTCAGCGTCTGGCCGAGAAAGTCGATAGCATCCTTCACCACGCGCTCGGCGTCGTCCTCGCGGGCCTTGGCGCGGTCGAGCGCGGCGCCCGCGTGCTCGGCTGCCTGGTACAGGGGGAACCCCTCGTCGATGAGCGCGATGCCCGCCGAGACGTGGACCGCGGGATGCTCGGCGGCGAAGCGGCTCAGGTCGCGGCGGATCTCTGCCGCCAGCTCGGGCAGGTGATCCCAGGAGCCGACCAGGAACAGGTCGTCGCCGCCGGAGTAGATGGCGTACACGTGGTCGGTCGGGCCCGCGCCGCGGCTGGCGAGGTTGTGCTGCCGGGCCAGCTCCGGCACCCAGCCCTCGAAGTACAGACGCAGCAGGAAGCTCAGGCTGGCCAGGCGCGCCAGCGACGCCTGCGGCCCGAGACCTTCGGCGAACAGCGCCCCGAGGTCGTCCACGTCCATGCGCAGGATGCCCAGCCGCGCTACGCCCGTGCTGGCCCGCGCCAGGGTGGCGAACTCGGCGATGTGGCCGTCGGGCGCGCGGGGCGTGACGTTGGCTAGCAGCGCGAAGCCCAGCCCCAGGCGCGGCTCGCGGCGCTGGGCGGCCAGGGTATCCGAATCCAGAAATGCTGGGCGGCCGACCGCCAGCAGCGTGCCGCGGCCCGCCAGCAGCGAGGGCTGATGGAGCGCGCCCACGTCGTCCAGCACGCGCAGCTCCAGTCCCAGGGCGCGCAAGGTGGCGGCGTAGTCCGACGCCTGCGCGGGCGGCAGCCGCGGGTCTACCTCGCGCAGATAGAGGTAGCGGGCGTCGCGCAACTGCGCGCCCAGGTCCTCGAAGCTCGCGCACAGCGTGCACTTGCGCTCCGCGTCGGTCGCCCCCGTGTAGCGACCCTCGCGGCGGCAGACGGCACAGCCGGCGTCGGGCCCGCCCTGGCCCTGCGGCGCAAACACCGCGGCGTGTAGCTCCTCCGGGGGCAGCGCCGCGAACTTGCGCCGCTTCTGCACGTTGACGGCCTGGCTCAGCGCGGCCCAAGGCGCGCCCATCCCGGCGCGGAGGTCGTCGAGGCTCAGCGGCACCGCTGCCAGCGCCACGTACAGGTCGCCTTGGTGGCAGCGCAGCAGCGCGCGGTCGAGCTGCTGGCGCAGCGTCTGGAGCGCCGGCGCGTCGAGGCGGTGAGTCAGCAGGTAGAAGCGCCCGCCGCCCACGTACAGCACGCTGGTGAGCGGCAGGCCCAGCTGGCGCAGCAGCCAGCGGGCGATCGCCTCGGCGACCAGCTGCAGGAAGAACGAGCGCCCGCGCAGCCCGCGCGCCGCCCCCCGCGCGGTGATGGTGTACAGGAACGCCTGCACCCCGGTGATGTCGCCGGCGAGCAGGGACAACTGCGGCGCGCGCCAGGCCTCCGAAGCATTCGCTTCGAGCGCGGCGAGGTCCGCCGCTTCGCCGCAGGCCAGGGCGCTGGCGAGGGCGCCGGTGATGCGCGCGCGGTCGAACAGCGAGAGGTCGGCCTGCGCGGCGCTGGCGGGCACCGCCCAGGTGTACTGCTGGAGCAGGAAGTACAGCGTCTCCAGCAGCGCGTCGAGGTCGGCGGAGGCGAGCGCCTCCAGGTCGCGCGTGAGGCCATCACGGAGCCGCTGATAAGCAGCGCGCCGCTCGGCCTGGGGCGGAGGCTGGACAACCGGGAACAGCGCGTCGTCGGCGAGACGCAGCGGGGCGAGCGGCAGGTAGCGCGGCGCCACCGCCTGGCCCGCCGGGGCGGGGAGCTGGGCGAACAGCGACACCTGCGCGGGCGCGGGGTCTGCGGCGTGGTCGGCCCCCGCG
>JADGHJ010000188.1 GCA_019686175.1 Chloroflexota bacterium
GGGGTATGCTGGGGGCGGCGTCGCGGCGCTCCGGGGGTCCTGCCCAGACCCGGCGCCGCGCCTCGGCCACTGGCAACTCGTTGGGCAGGAGAGGAAGGAGCTGCGCAGATGCGGGTATCCCTGGTCGCCTATGCCGTCGGGCTCTTATTGATAGCGGCGTGCGCTGCAGGGACCGCGCCCGCTGCCCGGGCGCCCGCAGAAGATACTGCCCGTCCCGCCGGCGCGCGCCCCCCCCCCGCCCCCCCCCCCCCCCCCCCCGCGACCCAAGCCCCGAGCCCTGCTCCGCTCACCAAGGTCCGGGCAGCCTACGCGGTGGTCAGCGCGGGGGTGGCGCCGGTCTGGCTGGCACTCGACCACGGGCTCTGGCAGAAGCACGGCCTGGAGGTCGAGCTGACGCTCATCTCGGGCGCGCCCAACAACGTCGCCGCGCTGCTGGCCGGCGACGTCCAGTTCATCCAGAACTCCGGCGACGCCATGCTCCCGTTCCAGGCGCGCGAGCCCAACATCACCGCTTTCCTGAACACCAGCGCCAGCAGCGCGCACCGTATGATCGTGCAGCCCGACATCCAGCGTCCGGAGGAGCTGCGCGGCAAACGGCTGGGCGTGTTCACGCTCGGCGATGGCAACTACGCCCTGATCAGCAAGGCGCTACCCCTGTTCGGGATCAATCCCGAGCGCGAGGTGCTCTGGACCCCGGTCGGCGGCGGCAACATGGGCGGGTTCGTGGGCGCGCTCGCCGCTGGCGCGATCGACGCCGCCTTGCTCACCCCGCCCACCGATCTGGCCGCGCTCAACAACGGGGCCAAGGTCCTGTTCAACTACGCCGACCTCGGGCTACCGTACGGCGGGCTGCCCGTGTACACGCTACGGAACACGCTCGAGTCACAGCGCACCGTGGCGGAAGCCTACGCCGCCGGCATCATCGACGGGGTGCGGCTGTTCAAGAGCGACGCGCAGCTCGGCAAGGCGGCCTTGCAGAAATGGGCCCAGCTCACCGATCCCGCCGCACTCGATTGGACCTACGAGGCGTACCGCGGCGACCGCGTGGCCGATCGGCCCTACGTCGACGTCGCCCAGCTCGAGCAGGTGAAGGAGGCCATGGCGACCGAGCAGCCCGAGCTGCGCGACCTCCAGGTCGAGCGGGTGGTCGACCGCACGGTGCTCGACGCCCTCGACCGTCGCGGGCTGCTCCCACCGCCTTGAGATGGGTCTGCTAGCCGGCCGTCGGCGCTTCCACGATCGCCCGGCCCGTGGGCAGGGGCGGAGGGGCCCCGTCCCATTCCTCGTGCCAGCGGATGGCTACCCCCACGCGGTGCCGCAAGTCGTATACCGCTCGCGCGCTCGCCCAATTGCGGCGTACCACGGCGTCGTGGTAGCGCTCGCTCAGCTCCTGGTAGTAGGCGCGCAGGCGGGCCAGCGTGTCGCGGTAGCGGGTGTACATGGCTCCTCCTCGGTCGGCCGACGGCTCACGGCTCCGCATCGGGCCGGCGCCAGTACAGGTCCCCGACGACGATGAACGTACGTGTGGACTCGACGGTCGGGATGGCGTGGAGCTGCCGGAACACCAGGTCGTCAAGCTCGGCCTGGTCGCGCACCACCGCGCGGGCGATGATGTCGGTCTCGCCGTACACGACAGCAGCCTCGGCAATCGCCGGTAGGCGCTGGAGCTCGCCCAGCACGGCCTCGATCTCCTTGGCCGGCAGCTTGATCAGGACGTACGCTTGCATCGCCCCCTTCTCCTCGCCGCGGGGGCCCCGCACCCGCCGCGCCAGGTGCAGCACCACCGGCGCGCTTGCGGCGCCCCCGCGGGCCAGCAGTCGCCCGAGCGCCTCGTACACCTCGGCCTCTTCCGCGACCTCGAGCAGCGCCACGGCGTCGATCCCCGCGCCGCCGTACAGCAGTCCGGCCTGCACGACCTCGGGCAGCGCACACAGCGCACCGTACGCCTCGGCCAGCGCGGCCGCCCGCGCCCCCGGCGCGCCAGCCGGGGCCAGGCTGAGCAGCGCGCAGGCGTAGTGCCGCGGGCGGGCCGCGAGTTCCTGCGCTGCCTGCAGCGAGTAGCCGCGCTGGTAGTAGCGCCACAGCGCCTGGATACGCGCCACGTCCTCCGGGGTGTAGTCGCGGCGAGCGATGCGTCGTTTGGGCACCCGCCGCGGGCGGATGTAGCCGAGCGCCTCGAGGTAATACACGAAGCGCTTCTCGAGGCCGGGCACCTCGGCCAGCACCTCTCTCAGCTCCACGCCACCTACCTACAAGTACATACTTGTCCTTAGTGTAGCACAAGGCGACCTGCGCGCGGCCGCCTCGGGGCTCAGTGCTCCCCGCGCAGCATCCCCTCGTAGTTCGCCTGTCGATCGACCTCTGCGATGGGCACCCCGCGGCGGAGCTGCTCGAACATCGCCTGCTCGCGGGCGAACAGCTCCTCGGCCGTTGCCAGCACCTCCTCCGCTCGGTCCTGCGGGATGAACACCACCCCGCTGCCGTCGGCGATCACCAGGTCGCCCGGGAACACGTGCACCCCGCCGCACTGCACCGGCTCGTTGGTGCTGGCCTCGACGATCCGCCCGCGCGCCGTGCAGGGCACCACCGCCCGCGCGTACACCGGAAAGCCCACCGCCTGGCTGCCGTCCACGTCGCGGCAGGCTCCGTCGATCACCACGCCGCTCAGCCCGCGGAGCTGGGCAGCGGTGGACAGCAGGTCGCCCCAGCTCGACACGTCGGTGCGGCCGCCACTGTCGATCACGATCACGCCGCCGGGCTCCGCCTCGGTGATGGCGCGCACCCCCAGGTGGTGGCGTGCCACCAGGCGGCCGGCGGGCATGGTCTTCAACGTGGTGGCGCGCCCGACGATCTTGCCGCACGGCCACATCGGGCGGATGCCGATCGTCGCGCCGCGGAGCTGCAGGCGGTCGAGGGCGTCGGAGACGATCCCGGTGTCCAGGGCGGCCAGTCGCGCGCGCCAGTCTCGCTCGCTCATGGGCTTTACTCCTCGTTCGGGATAGCGGCCCGCGCTGGCGCGGTCCGGGTGGGTATGGTACACGGCGCGGACGGCCCCGCGTTCGCCCGATCGGGGAGCGCGAGCGCACGAGCGCGGTATCATAGGGCGCCCGCGCGGACGGGCCACGACCTGGGGAGACCTTATTCGGAGGAGGCAGCCATGGCCGCTCCCCTGACCTTGGACGAGGGCCTGCGGATCCTGCAAGTCTGCCTGGAGAAGGCGCGCGCGCTGAACCTCAACGTCTCGATCGCCGTCGTGGACGCCAGCGGCCTGCCCGTGTGCGCCGCCCGCATGGACCAGGCCGGCGCGCTCACGCCCGACATCGCCTATGGGAAGGCGTTCGCTGCCGCCGCTTTCAAGCGATCGGGCCGCGAGATGGGCGAGCAGTGGCCGCCCGGCATGCCGATGGTGGTGGCCATGGCGGTGCGCACGGGCGGCCGCTTCGTGCCCCAGCAGGGCAGCCTGCTGCTGCGCGACGGCGACGCCGTGGTGGGCGCCATCGGGGTGAGCGGCGCGCCATCCCACCTCGATGAACAGGTGGCGCAGGCGGGCGTCGACGCTTTCCGACGCTAGCCCACTCAGGCGGAGCGCGCGGTGCCGCCGGCCGGCTCGGCCCAGCCCCGCTCCTCCAGGAGCTGGCCGAGGGCGCGGGTGATGTAGCCCAGCTGGCGGGCCGCCAGCCGCAGCCGCACCTCCGCGTCGGCCTCGCGCTGGCTGGCCCGCGCCAGGTCGCCCTCCTGGAGGCAGCGGGCCAGCCGGTCCACCTCGTCACAGAAGGCGCTAACGGTGCGGATGCGGAAGCGGCGGTGCCCGTCGGCGGTCTGCGGCCCGGCTGGGCCGGCCGTGGGCTCCTCGATGTCGGGCGGCTCGTCCGGCTCGGCCAGGTCGTCCGCGTCGTCCGCATCGGTCGCCGTCGGGCGGGGCGGCAGGCGCCCGGGCCCCGCCGGCCGCTCGCGCGCCTGGGGCTCCACCTCCACGCCCTGCTCGGCCAGCGCCACGGCGTCGGCCACGCCCAGATTGGGCCGCGCCTGGGCCGCCCGTACCGCCCGCGCGACCGCGGCGGCCGACAGATCGCGCTCCACGGCCAGCTGGGCCAGCGCTTCCTGACGCAGCGGGTCGTCGATGGCTACCAAGTGTTGCGCTTGTGTGACGGTCAGCTCGCCCGCGCGGATGCGCTCCTGGACGGCCGGCACGAGTGTCAGCAGGCCCAGGTAGCGACGCACGGTGGCGGCCGACAGCCCTACCTCGCGGCCCACGGCCTCGTCCAGCGCACGACCGATGAGCGCGGGCTCGCGCTGCTGGAGCGTGGCGCGCAGCCGCGCGAAGGCCGCGGCCTGGTCGAGCGGGTTCAGCTCGCGGCGTTGGAGGTTCTCCACGAGCTGCTGGACCAGCCGCTCGGCCGGCGACACCTCGATCAGCAGGCAGGGCACGCTGCGCAGCCCGGCGCGCACCGCCGCCGCCCGCCGCCGGTTGCCGTACACCACGCGGTAGCCGGCGCCGTCGCGCGCCACCCCCAGCGGCTGTAGCACGCCATGGGCACGGATGCTGGCGGCCAGCGCGTCGAGGTCGTCGGCGTCGGCGCGGCGCACGTTGTCCGGATCGGGCGCCAGCACGGCGGGGTCGAGATGCAACAGTTGCGGACTACGGCGTTGCTCGCGCAGCGGACGCTCCACGGGTCAGCTCTCCCACGCTCAGAGTGGGGCCTCGCGGCCCCTGGAGAAGGTAGCGGTCCGCGCGGCCGACCGCCTACACCCTACCAGCTACGGTCGTGTCTCAAGCCGCCGGTCGGCTGCTCGCGGCGCGTCGCGGTTGCGGGCGGTCAGTGAGCAGGCGCGGGGGCGGGCTCCTCGCCGAGGTAGGCGCCCTGCGCGCGCAGGCGCGCCTGGAGGGCGGCCACGTCGATCTCGGCGGGGCGCTGACCGCGCCGCAGCGCGAGCACCGCAGCGGTGCCGGCCGCTTGCCCCATGGCGAAGCACGGCCCCGACACTCGTGCCGACGCCTGCGCCTCGGGCGTGGCCGACAGGCAGCGGCCGGCCACCAGCAGGTTGTCCACCCCGCGCGGCACCAAGCAGCGGTACGGGAGGCCGTGGTAGCCCCGGCCGGGGATGGGCTCGAAGCGCACCGTGCCGGGCAGGTGGACTTCCACCGGCCAGCCGTTGACGCCGATGGCGTCGGGGAAGTCGCGGGCGCCGAGCACATCGTCGCGCGTCAGCTCGTAGAGGCCCTGGATGCGACGCGTCTCGCGGATGCCGATCTGGGTGGCGATCTCCTGGATGTACGCCTGCTCGAAGCCTGGCACCTCGGCGCGCAGGTAGCGGTGGTAGAGGCGGACTTGGCGGCGTCCCTCGATCTCGGCGAAAGTGAGGTCCTCGACATTGGTGCCGTCGATCGGCGCGCCCTGGCGACTGACCTGCGTCATGTTGGCGCGCCACTCGCCCGGGTGCGCCTGCGGTCGTAGGATGGGGTACAGGCGGGGGAACTGGTAGTCGCCGCGGGCGTGCGCTGCGGCCATGCGCTCGCGCAGCGTGGGCAGCCCCTCGGCCAGGGCGCGCGCCGTGTCCACGCCCGCCAGGCGGAACATCAGCGTGGGGAGCTGCAGGAAGCCGTGGGCGTTGCCCTTGGCCCACGGGGCGCCGGCCCACGCCGCCAGGTCGGCGTCGCCCGAGCAGTCGATGAACACCTGCCCGCGCACCGCCGCTCGGCCCGACTTGCTCTCGATGAGCAGCGCGTCGATGCGCTGGCCGTCCAGCACCGCGCCCACGGCCAGCGTGTGGAACAGCAGGTCCACGCCCGCGCCGAGCACGAGGTCGTCGGCGGCGCACTTGTAGGCGGCCACGTCGTAGCTCTGCACGGCCACGGGCACGCCCATCGTCTGCGGCTGGTTGAGCCCGTCGAGGGCCGCCAGGCGCTCCAGCAGCTCGTCGGCGATGCCGCGCACCACGCGGCGCGACTCGCCGTACACGGTGGCGTACAGGCCGCAGAAGTTGGTGACCAGCGCCGCGGTGCCCATGCCGCCGAGGAAGCCGTAGCGCTCGACGAGCAATGTGCGCGCGCCCTCGCGGGCAGCAGCCACCGCCGCGGCGATGCCGGCCGGCCCGCCGCCGAGCACCACCACCTCCGCCTCGCGCACCACCGGCGTGCGCCGCGCCGGCTCCCACACCTCGCGCGCCATCCTCTTGCTCCTCGCCCCGGGATTGGACCATGAACGCTGCGCAGATAGTGTACGCCCGCGGGCGGCCGCGTGCCCGTCGGGGTCTAGGGTAGAGCGGTGGCATGGGGCCGTTTGCCGCCCCGAGTGGCCTGTGCCAAAATGCCGGCGGTCTTCCCCTCCTGTTGTGCTTCCGTCTCCCATGGGTGGAGCGGAGCCCGAGCGGAGGCGTGGGGATCAGGCCGGCCGGCAAGGCGGCGCCAGGGGCGCTGGCTGCGGGCTGGCGGCTTGTAGCGGAGGTTGTCCCACACACCGATCGGCACGGAGGACGTGATGGCGGTACAGGCGGAATGGGTGACCACGCAGACCCCTGACGGGCCGATGCGCGTCTATGTGGCGCGGCCAGAGGGCCCCGGGCCGTTCCCGGGCCTCATCGTGATCCAGGAGATCTTCGGCGTCAACGACCACATCCAGGACGTCACCCGGCGCTTCGCCGCCGAGGGGTTCGTTGCCGCGGCGCCGGAGGTGTATCATCGCTTGCCCCAGAAGGAGACGTCCTACGAGGACCTGCAGACGGCCTTCGGCCTCCGCAGCCAGCTCACCGACGACCAGGTGATGATGGACGTCGACGCCACCTACGACCTGCTGAACCGCGACGCGCAGGTGCGCCAGGGGCAGATCGGCATCGTGGGCTACTGCTACGGTGGGCGCGTGGCGTACTTGGCCGCGACGCGCAACCCCAACCTCAAGGCTGTCGCGTCGTACTACGGCGGCCGCATCGTGGCCGACGACCCCAACGCGCCGATCAACTTCAGCGCCAACATCCGCGCGCCGATGATCCTGTTCTTCGGCGAGCAGGACCAGTCGATCCCCATGGACCAAGTGCGGCAGATCGACGAGACGCTCAAGCGGCTGGGCAAGGACTACGAACTGATCACCTACCCGCAGGCCGGCCACGGCTTCTTCTGCGACCAGCGCCCGGCGCACTACAACGCCGAGGCCGCGGCCGACGCCTGGGCCAAGACGATCCAGTTCTTCTCCCAGCGTCTCGCTGCGTAGCCGGCGGCGGGCGGCGACCATGGCCCACGCGTCCCCAGCGCTGGCCGCCGCCCGCCTGCCCGCCACGGTCCTCGTCTACCGCCCGGGCGCGCTCGGCGACTTTCTGCTGGCCTTTCCGGCGCTCACTGTCCTGCGTGCCGCCTATCCCGCGGCCCACCTGACGGTGATCGGCCCCGGCCCCGCGCTGCCCCTGGCCGCCGCGAGCGGCCTGGCCGACACGATCCTGGCTGCCGACGACCCGCGCCTCACCGCGCTGTTCGCCGGCACGCCGCCAGCAGAGCTCCCTGCCGGGCTGCCGCGGCCCGAGCTGGCGATACTATGGGCCGGGACGAGCGCCGCGCCGCTGGCCGCCGCGCTACGGGCCTGGGGCGCCACGGTCGTCCAGGCGCCGGGCCGGCCGCCGGCCGACTGCCGTCAGCACGCGGCTGCGTACCTGTGTGCCGCGCTCGCCCCGCTGGGCCTGCCTGTCGCACCCGTCCCCGTGGCCCGCGTGCGCCCCACCACCGGCGCGGCCGCCGCGGCCGCCGCCTTTCTCGCCGCCCGCGGCTCGCTAGACGCGCCCTGGGTAGCGCTGCACGTGGGCAGCGGCAGCCCGCGCAAGAACTGGCCGCTTGACCACTGGCGCCGCCTCGCCGTCGCGCTGCATGCGACCGGCGCGCGGCTGCTCCTGCTGGCCGGGCCGGCCGAGGCCACGCTGGTCCCCGCCATGCTTGTGGCGCTCGCCCCGTTGCGGCCGGTGCTCGTGCAGGACTGGCCGCTCGACGCGCTGGCCGCGCTGCTGGCGCGCTGCGTGGGCTACTGCGGTGCTGACTCGGGAGTCACCCATCTGGCCGCCGCGGTGGGCACGCCCGTGGTGGCGCTGTTCGGCCCCACCGACCCGGCCGTGTGGGCGCCGCGTGGCCCGCACGTTGCCGTCGTCCGCCAGCCACGGCCCTGCCCACGCGAGCCCGGCGCCCTTCTCGCCGCCTGCCCGGCCTGCGATTGCCTTGCCGCGCTTGCCCCGGAGGCGGTGCTCCGCGCCGCGCACGCCCTCGGCGGCCCCTTCGGCCGGCTGGCTGCCGCGGCCCTCGCGGCGCGCACGACCGGGCGTGGTCCGGTATAGTGGGGCATTCCTGCGGCTCGCGGTGCCGCCGAGAGCCGACGCTCGCCTGGGGGGATGGACATGCTGCGACGAAGTAGGCTGATCGCCCGCCTCGCGCCGGGCGCCAGTGCGTTGCTCCTGCTGGCGGCGCTCGGGTGGCTCCAGGCGCCCTCGCTGGCCGCCCAAAGCGCCACGCCCGTGCGCATCGGCACGCTCGGCATCATTCCCGATGCCCCGATCTACCTCGCTGTCGAGCGCGGCTACTTCGCCGAGCAGGGGCTCGCGCCCAGCGTGGAGCGCTTCGATACCGCCGCGCAGATGGTCGCGCCCCTGGGCGCTGGCCAGCTCGACGCGGGCGCTGGCTCTCCGGCTGCCAGCCTGTTCAACGCCATCGGCCGCGGGCTG
>JADGHJ010000189.1 GCA_019686175.1 Chloroflexota bacterium
CGCGTGGCGCTGAGCGTCTGCCCCGCTCACTACGACGCCGGCTGGCACGTCACGGGCACGGCCGGGGTGTTCGGCGCGGCGGCGGCGACAGCGCGCCTGCTGGGCCTGGATGCGCGGCGCACGGTGGCGGCCCTGGGCGCCGCCGCCGCGCAGGCGGCCGGCCTGCGCGAGATGTTCGGCTCCATGTGCAAGGCGCTGCACGCCGGCAAGGCGGCAGAGAACGGCGTGCTGGCGGCGCTGCTGGCCCGCGAAGGCTTCACCGCGCCCGCGGAACCGCTCGCTGGCCGGCGCGGCTTCGGGGCCGTGCTAACCTCCCGCTTCGCTCCCGGCGCGCTCACCGAGGCGCTGGGCGAGCGCTGGGAGGTCCACCGCAACGCCTTCAAGCCGTACGCCTGCGGCGTGGTGACGCATCCGGCGATCGACGCCGCCCGCCAGCTGCGGGCGCTGGGCTACGAGGCGGCCGCCCTGGCCCGGGTGGAGCTGTTCGTGCACCCGCTGGTGCTGGAGCTGTGCGGCAAGCGCGAGCCGCAGAGCGGGCTGGAGGGCAAGTTCAGCGTGTACCACTGCGCGGCGGTCGGCTTCCTCGACGATGCCGCGGGGCCGGCGCAGTTCACCGATGCGATGGTGCGCCGCGACGACGTCGTGGCGCTGCGCCGCAAGATCGAGGCGACGGTCGACCCGGCGCTGGAAGAGGACCAGGCGCGCCTGGTGGCGCACTTAGTGGATGGGCGGCCGGTAGAGGTGTTCGTGCCGCACGCCAGCGGGACGCTAGAGAACCCGCTGAGCGACGAGGCACTGGCCGCCAAGTTTCGCGCCGTGACCGCGCCGCAGCTTGGCGCGGAGCGGGCCGAGGCACTGCTAGCCCGGCTGTGGCACCTGGAGGCCGAGCCGGACGTCGCCGCGCTCGCGGCGCTGCTCGCTCGCCCATAGGCGAGCCGGACCGCACTGGAAACAGTACGAGGGGCAGGGAGTAATTCCCTGCCCCTCGCTGTTGCGGTTCCCCGCTAGTTAGGCGGCCGACGGGACCGTACTGGGCACCACGGCATGCAGGACCTCGAAGCGGAGGCCCTGCTCGCCGGCGTCTACGATCACCCGGTCACCCTCGCCGATCTCCTTGGCGAGCAGCCGCCGGGCCAGTACGTTCTCGACCTCGCGCTGCACCAGCCGGCGCAGCGGGCGCGCGCCGTACGCCTCGTCGTAGCCACGCGCCACCAGCCAGTCGGCCGCGGCGTCCGTCAGCTCCAGCTCAATGCCGCGCTCGCTCAGCCGGCGGCGGACGTCGCGCAGCATGCGCCCCACCACCTGCCGGAGCTGCTCCGGCGTGAGCCGGTCGAAGATGATGATCTCGTCGATGCGGTTCAGGAACTCGGGCCGGAACGTGTCCTTCACCGCCTCCATCACCCGCTCGCGCAGCGCCTGCCGGTCGGTCTCGGCGCTGTCGGCGCGACCGACCTGGAAGCCCAGGTGCGGCCGGCTCTTCGAGACCATCGCCCGCGAACCGACGTTCGAGGTCATGATGATCACGGTGTTCTGGAAGTCCACCGTGCGGCCCTGGCCGTCGGTCAGGCGCCCATCATCGAGCACCTGCAGCAGCGCGTTCAACACGTCCGGGTGGGCCTTCTCGATCTCGTCGAACAGGACCACCTGGTACGGCCGGCGCCGCACCGCCTCGGTGAGCTGCCCCGCCTGCTCGTAGCCGACGTACCCCGGCGGTGCGCCGTACAGGCGCGACACCGTATGCGGCTCGCGGTACTCCGACATGTCGATGCGGAGCAAGGCGTCCTCATCGTCGAACAGGAACTCGGCCAGCGTCTTCGCGAGCTCGGTCTTGCCGACGCCCGTCGGCCCGAGGAACAGGAAGCTGCCCAGCGGCCGCCGCGGATCGGCCAGCCCGGAGTGCGCCCGGCGCAGCGCATCGCTGACCGCCGCGATCGCCTCGTCCTGGCCGACGACGCGCTCGTGCAGCCGCTCCTCCAGATGGAGCACCTTCTCGGCGTCGCGCGTGTAGATCTGCTGGACCGGAATGCCCGTCCAGCTACTCACGACCGCCGCGACGTCGGCCGCCGTAACCACGGCCTGCGGCTCGGCCTCGGCCGGGAGCTGCTGCTCGAGCTGCAGTCGCTCCTGGCGGCAGCGCGCCGCCGCCTCGTAGTCGCGGCGCTGCCACGCGTCATCCTCGCGCTGCATCAGCTCCGCGATGCGCTGACGCAGCTCGCGCGCCGACGACGGCCCGCCGAACTGGCGGAGCCGCACCTTCGAGCACGCCTCGTCGATCAGGTCGATCGCCTTGTCGGGCAGGTGCCGGTCCGTGAGGTAGCGATCGCCCAGGGTGGCCGCGGCCTCGATCGCCTCCGGCTCGATGGTCAAGCCATGGTGTTGCTCGTAGCGCTCGCGCAGCCCCTCCAGGATGGCGATGGTCTCCTCGACGCTCGGCTCATCGACGAAGATGGGCTGGAAGCGGCGCTCCAGCGCGGCATCGCGCTCGATGCGCTCGCGGTACTCGTCGAGCGTCGTGGCGCCGATGCAGCGCAGCTCGCCTCGCGCCAGCAGCGGCTTCATCATGTTGGCGGCGTCGAGCGCGCCCTCGGCGGCGCCCGCTCCGACCAGCATGTGGAGCTCGTCGATGAAGCAGATGATCTCGCCCTGCGAGGCGGTGATCTCCTCGAGGACAGCCTTCAGGCGCTCCTCGAACTCGCCCCGGAACTTCGAGCCGGCCACCAGCGCGCCGAGGTCGAGCGCAACGATGCGCTTGCCCTGCAGCGGCTCCGGCACGTCACCCGCGGCGATGCGGCGTGCCAGGCCCTCGACGATGGCCGTCTTGCCCACGCCCGGCTCACCGATCAGGACCGGGTTGTTCTTGGTACGGCGGACGAGCACCTCCATCAGGCGGAGGATCTCCTCGTCGCGGCCGATCACCGGGTCCAGCTTGCCCTCGGCCGCCAGCTTGGTCAGATCGAGGGCGAAGCGATCCAGCGCGCCCGCCTTGGCCTCGTGGCGCGGGTCATCCACCGGCCGGTTGCGGCGCAGCGCCGCGAACTGCTCGGCCACGGCCTTGGGCTCCAGGCCCGCCTCCCGTAGCAGCCGGCCCGCCGGCCCCTCCGGCTCGTTGAGCAGGGCGAGGAACAGGTGCTCGACCGCCACGTAGTGGTCGCCGCGCCGGTCGGCCTCCGCGACCGCCTGCTCGAGGACACGACGCGCTCGCGCCGTGATGTACAGGGCGTTGGTCGGCCCGGCCACGGCGGTGCGGCCGCCAAGGCGCTGGCGCACCTGCCGCGCGATGGGTGCGGGGTCGACGCCGAGGCGCTTGCACACCTCGGCCGCCTGGCTGCCCGGCGTCTCGAGGAGCGCAAGCAGCAGGTGGGTAGTATCCAGTTCGCGCTGGCCCTGGCTGAGGACCAGCTCCTGAGCCCGGCGCAAGATCTCCTGCGCCTGCTCCGTGAAACGCTCGAACGGCATCTTGCTAACCTCCAGCCGCCCGATGCGACCCACCGCGGCGGCTTACAACGCAATTATAAAGGTTGCTTAGCGAAATAGGCTAATCCCTGCCACGCCGAAAGATCACTATAGTTTACCAACTTACTCAATGTAAGTCAACGAGCGATGCGAACGGCGGCCCTTTCGGGCCGCCTGCTCCTTGCCAGCTGGCCTACTGGTCCGCCGGCTCGAACCCCTCGTACGGCGCGAACCGGAACTCCATCGCTCGCGTCAGGTGCCCCCCGTGCCCCAGCGCCGCCAGCTCCGTCCGTGTGGGCCGGCGCCCGGTCAGGATCTGGGGCAGCACGATGTCCATCGCGGTCGCCCGCGAGTACATGCCGCAGGACGGCAGCCCGAGCACCGGTACCGTGCCATCGTACGCCAGCCAGAGCATGCTGCCGGGGTGCGCTGGCACCCCTTGCTTCTCCAGCCGCAAGCCGAGCGTCTGGATCGCTCCCAACAGCGGATCCGCCGGGTCGATGGCGTTGCCGCCGCCCGTGAGGATCACGTCCGCACCGTCCCGCTCCAGCCGCCGGATCGCCCCGGCCACCGCCTGGCTATCGGGCTCCACGTAGCAGACGCCCAGCAGCTCCGAGCCGAACCAGGCCAAGCGGTTCCGGATCGTGGTCTCGAACCGCGTGCGCGAGCGCTCGTCGAGCTGCTCGCTGACCACCATCCCCACCCGATGCGGCTGGAACGGCGCCACATCGACCACCGGCCAGTGCGCCCGGGCCAGTTCCTCGGCTTCGCGCACGGTGGCCGCGCTTACGGCCAGCGGCATGACCTTCGCCGCGCCGACCTGTGCCTCCTGGTCCACTACCTGGCCGTCATACCAGGTGTACACGTTGACGTACTCGATGTCGTTCAATTGCTGCAACACGTCGGGCTTCACGCGCAGCACCCCGCGGTGCGCGGCCACGAACGTGTAGCGGCTCTGGTGGGGGCCTTTGAGCCGCAGGCCGCTGCCCGCGACCGCCTCGGCGATCCGCCGCGCAGCCTCGTCCTCGGGGACATCGTCGGGGTCCAGGGCCACCACGTGGATGGTCTGGGGCGGCAGCTCGCCGAGCCGGGCCAGGTCGTCCACAGTCAGCGTCGTGCCCTTGAACAGCACGCCGCCGCGCCGGCCCGCGCCCCGCACGTCGTGGCACAGTATGGTGCCGGCGGCCTGGCGCAACTCGGAGCTATTCGTGTGCAGTGCAAGCAGCTTCATGAGGCACGCTCCCCGCAGTGGCGAGCGGCTGGGGCTCCAGCCGCGCCGTATCTCGGCGCCAGAAGTACGCGAACGACCAGTCGAGGGCCACTGCCAGCCGGTTCTTGAACCCCACCAGTCGGCTCAAGTAGTAGGCACGCCACACCAGCCAGGCTGGCAGCCCCTGTAGCTTCACCCCGTACACGTCGGCGATCGCCTGGTGGCGGCCCAACGAGATCAGCTCGCCTTTCGACTGGTAATGGAAGGGCAGCGTGGCCTGCCCCTGCCAGCGCCGCCAGATGTTGCGCGCCGCATGCCGCCCCTCCTCCATGGCTACCGGCGCGTTCGGGGGCAGGGCCGGCGCGTCGGGCGCGAGCTGGCAGTGAGCGGCGTCGCCGATGACGTACACCTCGGGATGCCCCGGCAGCGACAGGTCGCGCTCCACGCGCACCCGCCCATCGCGAGCGTGCTCGCCTGGCAGGCCGCGCACCAGCCCCACCGGCTCGATCCCGGCCGTCCAGATGACCGTGGCGCAGGGCAACCACTCGCCGTCGCCCAGTTCGGCGCCTTCGGGCGTCACCCGCCGCACCGGCGTGCTCGTGCGCACCTCCACACCGCGCGCGCTGAACTCGCGCAGCGCGTGCGCGGCCAACTCACGGTCCAGCCCGCGCAGGATCTCGGGCGCGGCCTCGGCGAGCACGATCCGGATCTCCTGCGGCCGCACGCCCGGGTACTCGTCCAGTAGTGCCGAGAAGATGTAGCCGTGAATCGCGCCGACCAGCTCCACGCCCGTCGCACCGGCCCCCACCACCAGGAACGTCAATAGGGCCCGACGGCGCTCCGGGTCGGGCTCCAGCTCCGCTCGCTCGAAGGCATCGATGATGCGGTTGCGAATGGCCACCGCGTCCGGCACCTCCTTGAGCCGGAGCGCGTGCTGGGCCACGCTGGACAGACCGAAGAAGTTCGTCTGGCTACCCAGCGCCACGACCAGCGCGTCGTAGGCGATTGGCCCGTCATCCGTCTGCACTTGCCGCCGCTCCAGATCAAGCGCCTGCACCGCGCTCTCGCGGAATAGGAAGCCGTGACGCCGCGCGATGGCGCGGACCGGGTAGGTGATGTGGCTCGGCTCGACCAGGCCGGTGGCCGCGTGGTACAGCAGCGGTGTGAACAGATGGTAGTTGTGACGATCGACCAGCAGCACCTCGGTGCGCGGGTCATCCGCGAAGCGGTGTGCCAGCTCGATCGCGCAGGTGAGGCCGCCGAAGCCGGCGCCGAGAACCACGGCCCGACGCTGCGCCCCCCGCCCATCGCCGTCGCTGGCGCCCTGCTGTTCCAGTAGCCGCCAACGCGGCGAGGCCCGGCGCCGGCGATAGACCGCCAGGCCAGCGGCGGTCCCTAGACCGACCAGCGCCAGCGGTCGCCAGGGGATGCCACACTCGGTCCTTCGCTGCCTACCGTTTGCTCGCACCCGCTTGCCCCCTCTCCTGGTATTCTAGCAATCGAGTACTCCTCCTCTGGAATGCTAGGCTGTGCCATGACTCATCGCTGCCCCACCCTCCCCGCCAGCGACGCGTCGGTCTATGGAGCGGCTAGCAGCCCCCGTGCCGACGACGCCGAGCTGCTGAGCCTCGTGGACGCGAGCGGCCATCCGCTGCCCTGCAGCGCGCCACGCGCTATGGTGCACCGCGCTGGGCTCTGGCACCGCTCCTTCCACTGCTGGCTGGTGCGGCTCGGCCCGCAAGGGCCGGTATTGCTGCTCCAGCGGCGCGCCTGGGCGAAGGCTACCTGGCCCGGCGCCTGGGACGTGAGCGCCGCCGGCCACTACCTGGCGGGCGAGGGGCTCGCCGGCGGCTGCCGCGAGATCGCCGAGGAGCTGGGCATCCGCGTCGAGGCCAGCGCGCTAACCTGGCTGGGGCGCCACCGCGAGGTGGTGCGCTACGCCAGTGGCCTGCGCGACCGCGAGTACCAGGACGTGTACGTGCTGTACGACGACCGGCCGCTGGGGGCGTATGCGCCCGACCCGGAGGAAGTGATCGGGCTGGCGCTGGTGGCGGCTGGCGCGCTCGCCGCCCTCGCCGCCGGAACGATGCGCCGGGTGTGGGTCCCCGCGCGCCTGTGGGACGGCCAGGGGTGGCAGGAACGGCGCTGGCCCATCCCGCGGCACGCCCTGGTCACTCGGGTCGGCAGCTATTATCGCTGGGTCGCTCGCGGTGCGGCGCGCCTGCTGCGCCCCAGGGCGCTACCGTCGCGGTGGGAACGACGAGCGAGCGCCCGGTGCTAGTGCTCCCCCGATGAACGAGCCCGCGATAGCCGCTGGCACCCGCATGTCCGGGTGGCCAAGCAGATCCGCGAGCATCGCACCGATCAACGCACCAACTATGGCACCGAGTAAGCCGGCCCAACCGCCCACGCGTGGGCGCTCCTTCCTGCCCGGCGTGTCGGGGCACGGCGCGCCGAGTCGGGATCGTTTCCTCACCATTATGGCGCGCGGTGTTGCCGCGCGCGAGGGGTAGCGAGCCAGCGAAGAGGCAGCGTGGGGAAGGGGGCCGTGTGGCCCCATCCCCACGCCCCGGCTCGGGCTAGTAGTTCAGGCCCTCGTAGGTCGACGAGGCGTCGCCACCGCGCTCGTAGTTGACTTGGTTGATGATGGCCACCAGGCGCTGCCCGCCCGCGATGTTCTCCACCACGGCGGACCCGACCGAGCCGTCGGGGATCTGCGGGTTCTCCGGCTGGTAGAACGTGTACGAGCCGTTGGCCGGGACTACGCCGAACTCCACCACTGTCTGCCCGGTGCTCAGGCGATAGGTAACGCGCACCTGCGCGTCGGTGGCATCGAGGTTCTGGACCTGGATGCCGGTATCGAAGCCGTTGCGGCGCTTGAAGATCAGCGGCACGCTGATGCGCGGCGTGGCCGCAGCGGGGTTGAACGCGTCGTAGGCCATACCGGTGCCACGGCTGACGTTGCTCTCCGTGGACATGGCCACCACATTGCCGCCGACCGCCTCGACCGTCGCCGAGCCGACGAACTCATTGGGGAGCGCGGGCAGATCGCTGGGCCGGAACGTGTAGGGCGCGTTGGCCGGAACACTCACCGGCGCCGTCGCGATCTCCAGGCCGCCGCCCGTGGGCTGCACACGGACCCGGACGGTGATGGGGGCGTTGGTGGTGTTCTGCACGCGCACCTCACTGTTCCAACCGTTGCGCTCCTTGAACACCAGTGGCACCCCCTGCTCCGGGGCGGCGCTCGTCAACCCGGACGAGAGCTGGTAGATGCCGGTAGCCGTGTCGTAGATGTCGCCCGCCACGACCAATGGTTGATCGGCCTGCACGACAAGGGCCGCATCGAGCCCGGCGGGCAGCTCCGGTCGCTCCGCGAGCCGCACCTGCCGGGCCGAGAAGGGCGGCAGCGGCAGTTGGAGGCGGTAGATCTGGCCGTCGCTGGTGACGAAGTTCAGGTTCGCCACGGTCCCCACGGACGCCGTGTTCTGCACGGCCACGGTGCTGGTCCGGGTCCCCACTTGCTTGAGCACATACGGGAGATAGACGGTCTGGGCCGGACTAGACGAGGTGACGAACGTGCCGAAGAAGTAGCGCGGACCACCCACCTGGGTCTGGACGTTCACGAGCGCGCCCACGGGCTGCGTTGCCTGCAAGACGGCCGCCCCCACGAAACCAGCGGGCAAGTACGGATGGGCCGGTGTGTAGAACGTGTACGAGTCCCCGGCCGCCACCGTGGCCCGCTCGGTCCACTGCGGCGTGGTGTAGCCGTCGCGATCGTAGTACATCAAGATGAGATCGGCCGGGGCCGCGCCCAGGTTCTGCACCTGGATACCCGTCTCGATCACCGCGCCGCTATCGCCGTGCGTCGCGCCCTTCATGACCAGCGGGATGAACAACGCCGTGGCCGC
>JADGHJ010000190.1 GCA_019686175.1 Chloroflexota bacterium
CAGGAAGAGCTGTGGGTCGAGCTGCCTCGCGACGCGCGGGTGGCCGACGCGCTGGCGGCGGTGGGCGTCACAGCGGCCGACGAGTGCATCGCCGGGCTGAACGGGGAGCTGGCGCGCGGGGACACGCCCCTGCACGACGGCGACACCCTGAGCCTGTACCACCCGATGGCCGGCGGCGCGACCTCGCCTGGCAGCGCCGCGGTGTGCTATCGTAGGGCATAGCTCCCGCAGCTTGATAGCATCGTCCTGAAATTCAGGACAGCAGGACGGGTCGGGCGCGGGCGGTGGAGGGTGGCATGAAGTTCGGCATCAATTTCTTCCCCGCCGTGGCGCCGCACGAGAAGAGCGGCGCGCAGTTCTACGACGAGGCGCTGGCGCTGTGCGAGCGCGCCGATGCGCTCGGCTACAGCTCGGTGAAGATCGTCGAGCACTACTTCAACCCCTACGGCGGCTACAGCCCCGATCCGGTCACCTTCCTGGCGGCCGTCTCGCAGCGCACGCGGCGCATCCGCCTGATCACCGGCGCGGTGATCCCGGCGTTCAACCACCCCATCAAGCTGGCCGGCAAGCTGGCCATGCTCGACAACCTGTCGCACGGCCGGCTCGACGTCGGGTTTGCCCGCGCGTTCCTGCCCATCGAGTTCGACGCCTTCCAGGTATCGATGGATGAGAGCCGCGCCCGGTTCGAGGAGGGCATCGCGGCCTGCCTCCGCCTGTGGACGGAGGAGAACGTGGTGTGGCAGGGGCGGTTCCACCAGTTCGGGCCGGTGACCCTGCTGCCGCGGGTGTACCAGCAGCCGCACCCGCCGGTGTGGATCGCGGCGGTGTCCACGCCGCAATCGTTCGAGTGGGCGGGCTGGCAGGGCTACCATCTGATGATCGTGCCCTACCTGTCGAAGCACGAGGATATGCAGCGGCTCCTGCAGCTGTACCGCGACGCCTGGCGCGCGGCCGGCCACCCGCCGGGCGCCGAGCAGGTCCAGATGAGCTTCCACGCCTACATTTGCGAGGACGGCGAGCAGGCGCGGCGCGAGGCGCGGGAGTACATGGACGACTACCTGGCGAAGTTCATCCAGGCCGCCGCGGGCTGGAACACGCGCGTGTCGGAGCAGTACAAGGGCTACGAGAAGACGGTCGAGCAGCTTCGCGCCATCACCTACGAGCGCGTGCTGGCGGACACCAAGGCGTTCATCGGCGACCCTGACGAGGTCGCCGCACAGGTGCGGCTGATCCGCGACTACTACGGCGAGGTCGAGCCGTCGATGCAGATCACCTTCGGCAACATGCCGCACGAGCGGGCGCTGCGCACCTTGGAGCTGTTCGCCCAGCACGTGATGCCGCGCTTCCAGGAACAGGCGGTGAGCACGCCCCCGGGGCGCGCCTGACGGCTCCCGGCCGGCCGTCCTGGTTGCGCGGGGAGGGCGGCTGTGGTAGGTTCTGGTGACTATGCGGCGCCGAGCGACGGCCGCGGAGCCGCCCGGGTGCGCGAGGCGGCGGCTCTCGTCGGTGCGTCGCTCGCTTTGTCCGTGGCGGCCGCGCTGGGCCTGGAGGAGAGGCGATGGCGGCGCAGGGGCACATGGGAGCTTCGGTGTTCGGCGGCACACCGCTGGGCATCGGCATCGCCGCGGTGGCGGTGGGGGCGGTGCTGATCGGGCCGCGGGCCAAGCCGCTGCTGAAGAAGGCGATCATCGGCTACCTCACCGCGAGCGAGCGGGTGCGCGAGCTGGTTGCCGAGGCCAGCGAGCAGCTGCAGGACATCTACGCCGAGGCGCGCCACGAGTACGAGACCGGCCCGCGGGGTGAGAGGGGCGCGGACGGCACGTCGACACCCGAGCCGGCCTGAGCCCGCTGGCGAGCGGCGAGGGAGGTGGGAGTGGCGGTACACGACAACCACCCGGCCTATGTCGCGCGGGTCCTCCATCACACCCCTGGACGCCTGCGCCTGCGACTGCCCCGCGAGGCGCTCGACGCCCGCGACACCTCGCCGCTGACCGACGCGCTGACCGGCCTGCGGGGGGTGCTCCAGGTACGCGTCGCCCGCCCTGCCAGCAGCCTGCTAGTGCGGTACGACCCGGCGAGCGTGCGCTTAGAAGACCTCATGGCCGCGCTCCACCGCGCGGGCCTGCACGTCATCACCACGGCGCCCGACACCGCGGCGTCCCCGCCCGGCGAGCCGACGGCGCTCAGCCGGCTCATCGATCGGCTGGCGGGGCAGATGGACGCGCGCGTCGAGCGCGCCACGGGACACCTCCTCGACCTGCGCACCCTGGTGCCACTGGGGCTCGGCGCCCTCGCACTCCGCGAGGTGCTGGCCGGACGCCTGCAGGCAGCGCCCTGGTACGTGCTGCTGTGGTGGAGTTTCGACTCCTACCTCAAGCTGCGCCGCCGCGGCCCGGGCGAGCCCGGTGCCCCGGCGGACCAGTCGTAGCAGCTGCCACTCGGTCGCGCCGCGCCTCCACACGCGCGCGCTCCCGCTTACAGACTACTTACCTTCTGTTTTCGAGCCGCTCACATCTCCCCGCTAGCCTGGAAGTGGCGGCAGCGGATGCTCGCCGCTGGCGCCCTGGCGAGTGGTAGCGCCCTACACGGCCCGTGCGCAGAGCTCTGCCGCTGCCCAGCGCATACACACTAGCGACAGGAGGTCCTGGTGAGAGTCAGGCTCGTTTCTCTCCTGCACGCTCCGCGTTCGTTGCCGGCCGGGGTGCTACTCGCGCTAGTCGCCCTGGCCCTGGCCCCTACGGTCAGCGCTGTGCCAAGTCGCCAGGTGTCGCCCTGCCCACCATCCGGCTCGGCCACCACCCTCACGGGCGCGGGCGCCACGTTCCCCGCCCCGCTGTACACCCGGTGGTTCGACGAGTACGCCAACCTGTGTGGCGTGCGCGTCAACTACCAGGCGATCGGCTCCGGCGGCGGCATCCGCCAGCACACCGAGCGCACCGTAGACTTCGGCGCCAGCGACGGGCTGCTGACCGCGCAGCAGGACCAGGCCGCCCCTGGCACGTTGATGATCCCGACGGTAGCCGGCGCCGTGGCGGTGGTGTACAACCTGCCCGGGTTCAACACGGGCGACATCAACATGAGCGGCGACACGGTAGCGAAGATCTATCTGGGCGAGATCACCCGCTGGAACGACGGGCGCCTCCAGATCGAGAACCCGGGCGTGAACCTGCCCGACCTGGCCATTACCCCCGTGCGCCGCTCCGACGGCTCGGGCACCACGAACATCTTCACCACTTACCTCTCCAAGATCAGCCCCGACTGGCAGGCGCGCGTCGGCGCCGGCAATGCCGTGCAGTGGCCCGGCCAGAACATCGGCGGTGAGGGCAACCCTGGGGTCGCCGGCCAGGTGCGCCAGATCCCCGGCGCCATCGGCTACGTCGAGCTGGCGTATGCCCTGCAGAACAACATACCCTACGCGGGCATCCGCAACTCGGCCTCCAACCAGTACGTGCTGCCGAGCATCGCCACCACCACTGCTGCCATGCAGGGCGTGCCGCTGCCCGACGACATGCGCGTGATGCTGGTCGACTCGCAGAACCCCGAGGCGTACCCCATCGTGGGGTTCACCTGGCTGCTGGTGTACGAGAACCAGCCCGACCGCCCGAAGGCGCAGACGCTGGCGCACCTGCTGTGGTGGATCGTGACCGACGCCCAGCAGCTGGCGCCCGCGCTGGAGTACGCGCCGCTGTCGCCGGACGCTGTCGCGAAGGCGCAGGCGCTGATCCGCCGCATCAAGGTGGATGGTCAGCCCGTCATCCCGTAGCCAGCTACCAGCGCAGGACCGGGGCGACCGCGACGCGGTCGTCGCCTGCCTTGCGCTGTACTCAGGAGGAGCGAATGGCCGCATCCGACTACCCGGCCCAGGTCGGCACGACCACAGCGCCCACGCGGCTGCGCGCCGGCCCGCGCCTGCTGGACGGCGACCGGCTGTTCCACGCGCTGGTAGGCCTGCTCGCGGCGCTGGTCGTGGCGTTCGCCGCGCTGCTCGCCGTGTACCTGGTCAAGGACGCGCTGCCCGCATTCGAGCGGTTCGGCGCCGCGTTTCTGTGGCAGCAGACGTGGAACCCGGTCACGCTCCAGTTCGGCGCTCTGCCCGCGATCTACGGCACGCTGGCCACCTCGCTGCTGGCGATGCTGCTCGCCGTGCCGGTGGGCGTGGGCGCGGCCATCTACCTGGCCGAGTTCGCGCCGCCCTGGGTGGAAAAGCCGCTGTCGTTCCTGATCGAGCTGCTGGCGGCGATCCCGAGCGTGGTCATCGGCCTGTGGGGGCTGTTCGTGCTGGTACCAGCCATCCGCCCCGTGCAGCAGTGGCTCGGCCAGCACCTCGGCTGGCTGCCCCTGTTCAGCGGGCCGCCGATCGGGATCGGCGTGTTCGCCGCGGGGCTGGTGCTGGCCATCATGGTGCTGCCGATCCTCACCGCCATCGTGCGCGAGGTGCTGTGGGCCGTGCCCACGCACCAGCGCGAGGCGGCGCTCGCACTGGGCGCCACGCCGTGGGAGGTGGTCACCACCGCGGTGCTACCCTACGGTCGCAGCGGCATCGTGGGCGCCGTCATCTTGGCGCTGGGCCGCGCGCTGGGCGAGACGCTGGCCGTGACGATGGTGATCGGCAACGCCTACCGCATCGACCCCTCGCTGTTCGCCCAGGCGACCACCCTGGCCAGCAAGATCGCCAGCGAGTTCCGCGAGGCCGACTCGGCCGTGTTCCTGGCCGCGCTGATCTATCTCGCGCTGGTGCTGTTCGCCATCACGCTGCTCGTCAACCTCGTGGCCCGGCTGCTGGTGCTGCGGCTGAGCGTGCGCGCCGTCGGCCAACAGGGTGGAGGCTGAGCGATGACCCGCGAGCGCCGACGCATCTGGATCAGCCGCCTCATGCTCGCCCTGTGCGGCCTGGCCGCCGGCCTGAGCGCCGCGATCCTGGTGATCCTGCTGCTGTATGTGCTGGTCAAGGGCATCGCCTACGTGAACCTCGAGTTCCTGACCGCGCTGCCGCGGCCGCTGGGCGAGCCGGGCGGTGGGATGGCCAACGCCTTCGTGGGCAGCGCGGTGATGGTAGGGCTGGCCACGCTGTGGGCGACGGTGCTGGCGGTGGGCGCCGGCATCTACCTGGCGGAGTACGGCGGCGAGCGCACGGTGGCCACTATGCGGCTGGTGGCCGACGTGCTCAACGGGCTGCCGTCGATCGTCATCGGTGTATTCGCCTACACGCTGCTGGTCAAGCCCCTGGGCACCTTCTCGGCGGTGGCGGGCGCGTTCGCCCTGGGGCTGATCATGCTGCCGATCGTGGCGCGCACCACCGAGGAGAGCCTGCGGCTGGTGCCCAACGAGCTGCGCGAGGCGGCGCTGGCGCTGGGCATCCCGCGCTGGCGCGCGACGCTGAGCGTGCTGCTGCCGACGGCGCGGGCGGGGATCGTGACGGGCGTGATGCTGGCGGTGGCGCGGGTCGCTGGGGAGACGGCGCCACTGCTGTTCACCGCGCTGGGCAATCGCTTCTGGCCCAACGGGCTGCTGAGCCCGACCGCGTCGCTGACGCTGAACATCTACCAGTACGCGATCTCGCCCTACGACCAGTGGCACCAGCAGGCGTGGGCAGCGGCGTTCTTCCTCCTGCTGTTCGTGCTGGCGCTCAACGTGGCGGCGCGCCTGCTCGCCGCGCGGACCGTGCAGCGCTAAGCCCGGTCGGCGAGCGGATGGAGCTGGCCGCCGGCCCAGAGCGCGAGGCCAATCCCAAAGGAGACCGCGGGGATGCAACGGGTGGAGATACCAGAGAGCACGGGAGCGGCCGCCGCGACGCGCCCCGGCCCCAGCGCGCCCAAAGCGCTACAAGCGCGCAACGTGAGCGCCTGGTACGGGCGCTTCCAGGCCATCCGCAACGTGTCGCTCGACATCGCGCCGGGCAAGGTGACGGCGCTGATCGGGCCGTCGGGCTGCGGCAAGTCGACCTTCCTGCGCTGCCTGAACCGCATGCACGAGGTGGTCCGCGGCGCGCGCGTGGAGGGCAACGTGCTGCTGGACGGCGAGGATATCTACGGCCCCGGGGTCGCCGCGGTACGCGTGCGCCGGCTGATCGGCATGGTGTTCCAGAAGCCGACCCCGTTCCCCACCCTGTCGGTGTACGACAACGTGGTGGTGGGGCTGCGCCTGGCCGGCGAGCGCCGGCGCGCGCGGCTGGACGAGGTCGTGGAGCGCTGCCTGCGCCGGGCGGCGCTGTGGGACGAGGTCAAGGACAAGCTGCGCAGCAGCGGCGCGGCGCTGTCGGGCGGCCAGCAGCAGCGGCTGTGCATCGCCCGCGCCCTGGCGGTGGAGCCGGAGATCCTGCTCCTGGACGAGCCGTGCTCCGCCCTGGACCCCATCGCTACGTACCGCATCGAGGAATTGATCCGCGAGCTGGCGCGGGACTACACTATCGCCATCGTCACCCACAACATGCAGCAGGCGTCGCGGGTGTCCGACTACACCGCGTTCTTCCTCATGGGCGACGATCGCACGGGCGAGCTGATCGAGTTCGGCCCCACCACCGAGCTGTTCACCCACCCGCGCGACCCGCGCACGGAGGACTACATCACCGGACGGTTCGGCTAGCCACCAGGAGAACGACTATGGTCATGCGGGCAGGATTCCAGGACGCGTTGCAGGAGCTGCAGGATCAGGTGCTTATCCTGGCCAGCATGGCCGACAAGGCGATCGACCGCGCCATCGCGGCCCTCAAGGCCCGGGATGTGGAGCTGGCGCAGGAGGTCATCGACGAGGACACGCTCCTGGACCGCCGTCGCACCGACATCGAGGAGCGCGCCATCGCGCTGATCGCCACCCAGCAGCCGATGGCCAGCGACCTGCGCGCCATCGTGGTGATCCTCAACATCATCGTCGAGCTAGAGCGCATCGGCGACTACGCCGAGGGCATCGCCAAGCTGGCCATCCGCCTGGCCGACCAGCCGCCGCTCAAGCAGCTCATCGACATCCCCCGCATGGCCGAGAAGGCGCGCAGCATGCTGCGCCGCAGCATCGACGCCTACGTCGAGCGCGACGCCGAGGCCGCTCGCAGCATCGCGGCGGAAGACGACGAGATGGACCGGCTGCACGAGCAGGTGTACCGCGAGCTGCTCACCTACATGATCGAGGACCCCCGCACGATCACCCGCGCGACCTATCTCATCTGGATCTCGCACAATCTGGAGCGGATTGCCGACCGGACGACCAACATCTGCGAACGTGTGATCTATCTCGTCACCGGGCGGATGGAAGACATCAACGCCCCGCGCTACTGAACGGTACGCTGGCCGCCTGCTACGACCTAGTGCGTTTCTAGCCGGCGTCCGACCCTCCTCTAACAGTGCGCGTGCTAGAAGGTAAGTGGACCCTGTGATTTGGTTAGCTCGAGGAGGTGACGACGATGGCGATTGCACGGTGGGATCCGTTCGCGGAGATGATGAGCCTGCGCGAGGCGATGAACCGCCTGTTCGAGGAGAGCTTCGTGCGCCCCACCAGCCTCGTCAGCTGGACGCGCGCCGCGGGCGTACCGATCGATGTCTATACCGAAGGTGATAACTACGTGATCGAGGCCGCGGTGCCGGGGCTGGCGCCGGACGCGCTCGACATCTCGGTCCTCGGCAACGAGGTGACCATCCGCGGGGAGTACCCGACCGCGCCGGAGTCGCGGCGCTACCTGCTGCGCGAGCGGCCGTTCGGGCAGTTCGAGCGCCGCGTGACGCTGCCGGACCCGGTGGATGCGGAGCACGTGCAGGCGCACTGCGAGCATGGCTTGCTCCGCCTGACGGTGCCGAAGGCCGAGTCCGCGCGACCACGCCGCATCGCGCTGACCGCGGGCCGCTAATCCCGCAGGAGGGCTGCGCGAGCGCGGGCTCCATAACGGGAGCCCGCGCTCTGCTGTGTCTCGCACTGGGCGGTCAACCGCTCCCACTGGTCTGTAAGCAAGGCGCCCTGGTGCCCGTGCCCCGGCTGCCACGCGTAGACGGTAGTAGGCGAGCAGCGCAGCGGGCTTCCTCCTTCAGCGGACGGCTTGCTGGATAGGCCGGCTATGCTATACTTATGCTCGGTGCTGACGCCTGCGGGCGCACGTCCGAAGCTAGCCGGGTTAGCTCAGTGGTAGAGCGAGCGATTCGTAATCGCTAGGTCCAGGGTTCGAATCCCTGACTCGGCTCCAACACGCAAAGACTTGGCGGAAATCCGCCAGGTCTTTGATTTCGCCGGTCGCCGATGGCGACCCAGGTCACCCGCAGGCCACAGCGCCCCGTCGCGCCCGGGGAGCGAGACAGCGCGGGCGCGACGCGTCTTTTGGTGGGCGGGCTGCTAGCGACTTGTCGGTGGGGTGCCCGCGCCACCCGTAGAGGGCTCCGCCGGCGCCTCACACTGGGCTACCGTACCACCGTCCACTTGCGGCGCGACGCCCGGGGCGACTGGCCGGCTGGCAGTCGGCTCACCGCCAGCCGTGGCACTACGGGCATCCTCCCGGCTTGGGACGCATGCCTCCGCAGAGGTCGTGGCAGTCGGCTGGTTCG
>JADGHJ010000191.1 GCA_019686175.1 Chloroflexota bacterium
GCCGCGCGCCCGGCCGTCCCCGTGCTGGACAAGATCCCCGCGTCGCGGGTGGGCGACGTCATCGAGCGGCTAGCGCGCGCCCACGCCGCCGGGCACGACCTGGTGCATGCCGGGCGCGAACTGGCGGCCGAGCTAGGCCAGGCGCCGCCCCCAGCCGACGACGCCTCCGCCGCCTGAACATGCGCTCTGCCGACCCGCCGACGGCCCTGCCCCTGGCCGGCCGCACGATCGCCTTTCTCGAAGCGCGCCGCTCCGAGGAGCTGGCGCGTCTGATCCGGCAGCGTGGGGGCACACCGTATGTCGCGCCGGCGCTGCGCGAGGTGCCCGTCGACGACCCGCGCCCGCTCGATGCCTGGCTCGCCGCGCTGGCGGACGGGCGCTTCGACGTAGTGATCTTCCTGACGGGCGTCGGCTGCCAGGCCCTGCTGGAGCGCGCCGTGCAGCGCGACCGACTCGACGCCGTCCGAGCCGCGCTGGCCCGGACCCGTGTGGTCGCGCGCGGACCCAAGCCGGTCCGAGTGCTGCGCGAGTACGGCGTGCGCATCGACTTCGTGCCGCCTGAGCCCAACACCTCCAACGAGCTCCTGGCCGGGCTGGCCAGCTGGGACCTGACGGGCAAGCAGGTGGGGCTCCAGCTCTACGGCGGCCCCACCCCGGTCCTCGACCGGCTGTGCGCCGGCCTGGCCGCGCTCGGCGCCCAGCTCCACCCCGTCGCCCCGTATCGCTGGGCGGGACCGACCGACGAGCGGCCGCTGCGCGCGCTGATCGCGGACTGTGTCGCGGGGCGGATCGACGCCCTGTTGATTCTCAGCTCCTCGCAGATCCACAACCTGTTCGCCGCTGCCGAGGCACACGACCAGGCCCCCGCGCTCCAACGGGCGCTCAACGACCCGCGCATGCTGGTGGCGGCCGTGGGGCCGGTGGCTGCCGAGGCCGTCGCGGCCCACGGCGTGCGGGTCGATCTCCAGCCCGAGCACCCCAAGATGGGCCACCTTGTGGCCGCGCTGGGGCCGGCACTCGCCGCGCGCTCTGGCCGCTAGCCGTTGCCAATGACGGGCCGCGCCCAGGGTGGGCTATGGTGCAGCGCCGGAACGGGCCGATCCGCCGCCGGCTCGCCCGGTGTGCCCGGCGGGACCGGGCGATCGAGCGACTCGCCAGGGGCGATGCCAGCACCGTGGACGAGCAAGAAGTACATGATGCCGAAGATTGGCAAGTGGCCTAGCAGCTCCTGCGGCGGGAGGAACGGCACGCCGATATTGAACGGCAACCACATCCCCAGGATCACCACGCGGGTGAGCAGGCCGCTGATCAGGAGGATCCCGATCGTCGCCTCGACGACGCCGGCCGCCAGCACGAACCGCTCGTCGGTCCACCAGGGGAGCCCGAGGAGGTGTCGCGGGAAGTTGAACGCCGGTCGCTCGGCAAGAAATGCCTCGCCGAGCGCGGGGTTCCACACCTTCTCATCGAGCCCGGGCGCGATGATCGCGAGCCCCGCGAGGATCCGCAGCGCAGCCACCGCCCGAGCCGACCAGGCACGATTGCGCTGGTGGAACCACGGCCGGGCCGGGTACGCCGCGGCCGCACCAAATCGCCCCACGATCAGCATCACCAGGCCGATCCCGACCCAGTACAACTGATCCAGTACATCCGTGGGGCGGTACAGGCCGAACGCGATGACTACCAGCAGACTGACCGCGATGCCGGCCAGCCAGTCAGCGATGCCGGTCACGAAGCTGAAGGCGATGAGGAGCTGCGCGGCGGCAAGAGCGAGGCCGAGCGGATCGACCTCCAGCGCCATGTTGGGCACGAACAGCGCCGGCTGGACCGCGGCGTACACCAACGTGATCGCCGACTGCACGGCGAGCAAGGTCGGCGCCCCGACGGCCATCTGCTTGAACAGCCCCAGCTCCGGCCAGTGAGGGGTGCGCACCAGGCGCTGGAGAAGGTACAGCACCACGAGACTGGCCGCGGCCACGCCGACCAGGATGGCCGTGCGCTCGCTGAGGATCAGCTCGGGGCGGATCTCCGGACGGGCCGGGTCGGTGGGCTGCACGAACCACTTCACGTGGGCCGCGGCCGTGACGGGAATCAGCGCGACCAGCAACGGTAGCACGCCCGCGACGACCCAACGACGCCCCCTGGGCGGCGCCGGCGGGTTGCGCGCTCGATGTAGCCACGGCGTGCGCATGAGCCACCCGCTGGGCTGTGTTATCCTGGCGCCATGCCATACGTACACGTCGCCGACCTTCGGATCCACTATCAAGAAGCGGGCCAGGGCGCGCCCCTGGTGCTCCTCCACGGGTCCACCGGGGTGATCGCGCGGCACTGGCTGCCACAGCTCGCCGGGCTCTCGCCCTACTACCGCGTCATCGCCCTCGACCTCCGCGGCCACGGGCGCACCAACAATCCGGCCGGCGCGCTCGACTTCCGGCAGATGGCCGACGACGTGGCGGGCTTCGGCGCCGCGCTCGGCCTCGCGCGCTATCACATCTGCGGCTTCAGCCTCGGCGCCGTGCTGGGCCTGTACCTGGCGCTGGCGCACCCGGACCGTGTCGCTTCACTCATCCTCGTGGGCGCCTGCTACGAGGTGGCCGGCTCGACGCTGGCGCGCGGGGACACCTTCGTACCCGAGAAGATCGAGCGCGAAGATCCCGAGTGGGCGGCGGCGCTGAAGGCGAACCACGCCACAGTGTACGGGCCGGAGTACTGGCGCACCCTGTGCGAGCAGCTCTCGGTGGCCTGGACGCGCCAGCCGGACCTGCGGCGCGACGATCCGCGTCGCATCCACTGCCCGACGCTGGTGGCGCGCGGCGATCGGGACGAGGTGATGGCGCTGGAGCAGTCGCTCGACCTGTGGCGGGAGATCCCCGGCGCGGAGCTGTTCCTCGCCCCGGGCGCGCCGCACATGTTCCACACCGAGCGAGCGAGCCTGTTCAATCTGGTCGCGCTCGATTTCCTGCGCCGGCGCGCGGGGCTCGGCCAATAACCGGCTTACGGAGCACCACTTGAGCACCTGGCCCCCCACGCCCACCTCGAGCAGTACGGCCCCCAAGCGACCGGTGCGGCTGCTCCCGCTAGTCGCGGCGATAGCGATCGCCATCGCCATCGTGCTGGTCGTCAGTGGCCAGCCGGGAAAGTTAGTAGAGGGCGGCCTGACCTACCTCCCGTTCGTCATCCTGGTCCTGCTCGCCTACACGGGTGTCCGCCGCCGCTGGGCCCGGGTGGCGACCGTCCTCTGGCTGTTGATCGTCCTGGTAGGAGGCGCGACCGCCGTGGGCCTGGGGCTGATGCTGAGCGCAGTGGCCAGTGTCGAGGACCACGCCCTCCCCGGCTGGTTGCCGCTCGCCTATCTGCTCGGCGTCGCGCTGGCGCTGGGCTGCTACCTGCCACCCGTACGTCGGCTGGCGGCGCGCGTGCTGCCCCTCGCTCCCGACTCGTTCGTACACGCGACCGCGCTGGCTACCGTAGTGAGCCTCACCTGGCTGAGCTGCGTCCCGCTGCTGGCGCTGGGACAAGCGCCGCTACTGGTGAGCGGCATCCTCGAGGCGATGAACACTGGCGCCCCGGCCACCACCCGCGAGCAGCTCTCGGAGCTGGCCACCGCGCTCGCCTGGACGATCCCCACGGCGTTGCTGGCGGTAGGCTACCCGCTAGTCCGCAACCTGGGCACGGCACTGGCGCGCCTGGCCCTCGTCGTGCCCACGCGCCGCCAGCTCGCGCTCGGCCTCGCGGTAGCGGTCGCCCTGGTCGTGCTCATGGACCCGCTCACCCTCCTGATCTCGTTGGTCTGGAACTGGCTCGGCTGGCCCGTCAGCCCCGCGGAATCCGTCGAGCGTCTGTTCGCCCGCAATTTGAATCCCGTAGGGGCAGTGGTCATGGGCATCACCGCCGGGCTCAGCGAGGAGCTGCTCTGCCGCGGGGTGCTCCAGCCGCGGCTCGGCCTGCTGCTCCCGAACCTGTTCTTCACGGCCCTTCACGCCTACCAGTACAACTTCGACGGGCTCCTCACGGTCTTCATCCTCGGGCTGGCGTTCGGTGTGCTGCGCACGCGCGCGAACACCTCTGTGTGCGCGCTGGTCCATGGCTTGTATGATTTCCTGGTGGTCATGATCACCATCCTGGAGCTGCCGACGCTCACGACGTTCCTGAACCGCTAACTGCGTCGCCAGGCGGAGTGGCTTGCGCTCACCCCTCTCGGTCCACGTGGACACGAAGGACCGCAAATGGTCGTCATTAGCGGCAAGCGGGACATACTGGTGGTAGACGGCCTCTATAATCCGAAGGGCGCAATAGTCGTCCACCGCGCGGCACACCGACGCGCTTGCCCTCCTGCGGAGAGCCTACACTGAGCGAAGGGGAGCGACGATGGCGAAGCAAGTCACGCTGTACACCCAGCCTGGCTGAGCGCCCTGCCACAGTGCGCGGGAGTATCTCGCGTCCAAAGAAGGCGTCGAGCTGATCGAGAAGAACATCCGGGCGGACCCTCAGGCGCTCCAGGAGCTGATCGCGCTGGGGGCGCGCGCCACGCCGGCCGCGGTGATCAACGGCCAGGTGGTGCTCGGCTTCGATCGCGCCCGCTACGACGAACTGCTCGGCCAATAGTCCTCTGCAGCGGCGTCAGCGGCTTACGATCGCGTCCGCCCGCTGACGCCGCTGATTGTGTCCTGCTGCCTGGTCCGTGTCGCCGGCTTGGGCAACGCTGGGCGACCCCTGCGGAACCTGCTATCCTCTCGGGCAGACATCCCACGCCGCGATCGCTAGGCGCCCAAGCGATACCCGCTTCAGGAGGCCAGCATGCGTGTCTGGCTGCACGGCTCGCTCCTCGTTGCCCTCCTCACGGTCACTGTCGCCTGCGGCGGCAGCAGCACCGCACCCGGCAGCACCGCGCCCAGCAGGGCCCCTGCGGAGGCGGCCACGCCACCCGCCAGCGCGGCCGCACCGTCCTCGTCGGCCGGGGCCAGCACGGCGCCCCAGACGCCGGACAAGATCCGCGTGGCGTACAACGCCATCACGGCCGACCAGACACCCATCTGGCTGGCCCAGGACGCCGGTATCTACCAGAAGCACGGGCTCGATGTGGAACTCGTCTCGATGCAGAGCAGCGCGCAGATCACGCCCGCGCTGATGTCGGGGGAACTGGGGATCGCCTACTCGGCCGGGGCTGGCACCGTTGCCGCGACGCTCCAGGGCGCCGACCTGGTCATGCTCAGCAGCTTCCAGCCGTGGTTGCGCTTCTGGCTGTACACCAAGCCCGAGATCACCAGCGTTGCCCAGCTCCGCGGCACGCGTATGGGTGTTACCCGCTTCGGCGGCGGGCTGCACCTTGCGGGCCTGATCACCGTGCGGCGCGCGGGGATGGACCCGGAGCGCGACCTGGTCATGAGCCAGCTCGGGGGCAACTCGGAGATCTTCACCGCCCTGATGGGTGGGGCCATCGACTCGGGGTGGGTGTTACCGCCCCAGGCGTACGCCCTCGAGGATGCCGGCTTCCGCCGCCTGGTCGACACGCTCGACTACCGGATCCCCTACACCATGTCCGGCGCCACCGGCAGCAAGCGCTACATCAGCGAGCACGAGGACATCGTCCGCCGCTTCATCCGCGCGCACATGGAGTCGCTCGCGCTGTTCGCCAGCGACAAAGAACTGAGCAAGCGCGTGATGGCCAAGTGGACCGGCATGGACAACCCCGAGTACCTCGAGCGGGCGTACCACGACTCGCTCAGCTCGATGGAGCTGATCCCCTACACCACCCCCGACACGATCCAGACGATGCTCGACCAGCTCGCGGAGCAGATCCCCGCGGCCCGCACGGCGAACCCCGAGGACTTCATCGACAACCGCTTCGTGCGCGAGGTCGTCGAGTCCAACCCACCGTGGCTGCCGACCACGCCCACCGCAGCGGGCGCGCAGTAGGGCGCCGAGAGGCACCTGCGGTCCGCCCGCTGCCCCTTGCCAGCCGACGGACCGCCGGGTATATTAGGCCCACTTGGATCGGGGCCCGGCCGTCACGCGGAGGCGGGCGATGGGTACGCGTAGCTACCCGGGCGAGCTGGCACTGGTGGGCGCGTGCTTGGTGGCCGTCTGGCTTCTGGCCTGCGGCCCCGGTCCCGCGGCGCGCGGCCCTGGGCCGTCGCCCGAAGCAGTGCGCCCCGCGGCGGCGCCCGCGGCAGCCGCGGCGCAGGCGCCTGCGCCTCCGACGCCGGTCAAGATCCGCGCCGCCTACACCACGTTCTCCGGCTCGGTAGCACCGTGGTGGGCGGCGGCCGAAGGCGGCTATTTCCGCGAGCAGGGGCTCGACGTCGAGCTGGTCCTGGTCGAGCCCGGCGCCTCGCTGCTGGCCGCCCTGCGCAACGGAGAGCTCGACGTAACATACTCGGGGGCGCCGAGCATTGTGCTCGGCTACGCGCAGGGGCTGGAGACGATCATCGTCGGCGCGACGACCAACTTGCTCGATAACAGCCTCTACGTGCGCCCCGAGGCCGTGCCGAGCGTCGCCGACCTGCGCGGCAAGACCATTGGCGTCACGCGGCTGAAGGCCATCACCGACGTCACGGTGCGCCTCATCGCCCAGCGCCTCGGGCTCGATCCCGACACGGACCTGGTCATTCGGGGAACGGGCGGCTACCCGCAGACGCTGGCAGGACTCGAGGCGGGCGTCCTGGATGGCGCCGCGCTCAGCCCCGAGGCGGCCTTCGAGGCACAGCGGCGCGGCTATCGCGAGCTGGCCAACGCGCAGCAGCTTGGCCTCGTGTTCATGAATGGCACGGTCGCCACCGTACGGCGCACCGCTGCCGAGCGGCCGGAGGTGATCGATCGCACCCTGCGGGCACTAGCCCAGGGGATCGCCCGCATGCGAACCGACCGCGAGTTCGGGGTGCGCACCTGGGCGGCCTATAGCCGCAATGACAATACCGAGCTGCTCGGTCAGTTGATCGACTTCTACCGCGAGGTCTGGGTGCCCGACCTGTACCCCGATCCGGCCGCACTCCAGACGGCCATCGATGTTGAGGAGAACCCCCCGGCCCGCACCATCCGGCCCGAGGACGTGATCGACTTCCAGTTCGCCGACCGCCTGCGCCAGAGCGGTTTCCTGGCCACCCTGCCCCAGTAGCTTGCCTCGCGGCGCCCCGTGCCCTCCCCCCTGGCGCTCGTCGCTCCTGCCCGGTTTCCCGGTACCAATGGGTGTCCGGTGACGGGCCATTCGGCGCCGGGATTCAGGCCACTTGCGTCTACTGGCCATAACGGGGGCCCCCGTACGATGCGAGCGGATGCCACATCCGCAGAGGGGCAGCCGAGATGGCCAACGACTCACCGCGTCCCGCCGCGCAGCCGCCGTGGGTACGGCGCCTGTCCGACGCGCTGCTGCCGGCAGTGCTGCTGGCCTTCGTCGCTCTCTATCTCCTAGGGCTGGCCGCCCAGGTCGAGCCAGAGCTCGCCCTGGGGCGCGCCGCCGTGGTGACCCTCCTGCTCGCGGTCCTGGCCCGCGTCGCGCGCGGTGTACTCGAGAGCCTCGAGAGCACCCCGTCCCAGCCCGGCGCACCGAGCAGCCGGCTCGATGTGACGATCGGCGACGCTCCAACCGACCACGCGACCGACGCGGACGGCTCCAGCGCGGCACAGGCACCGACCCGCGACGAGGCCGGGGTACCAGTGGGGAGTAACTAAACGATGCAAGCGGCACAGATCGAGCAGCGCTGGGAGCAGTACGTTCGCCACCACGATCCGGCGGTTCGCGACCAGTTGATCCTGCAGTACGCCCCGCTGGTGAAGTACGTCGTGGGCCGGATGGTGGTCAGCCTGCCGGGGCTGCTGAACAACGAGGACATCCTCAGCTACGGGACGATCGGCCTGATTCAAGCCGTCGATCGCTTCGATCCGCGGCAAGGGGTGAAGTTCGAGACCTACGCCATCCGCCGCATCCGCGGTGCCATCCTCGACGCCATCCGCAGCCTGCACCCGGTCTCGCGCGATGCCAACCGCCGAGCGCGCGAGATCGAGCACGCCTACGACGACCTGGTCCAGCGGCTCGGGCGGCTGCCCAGCGACGAGGAGGTGTCCGAGCATCTCGGCCTCACGGTCGAGGAGCTCCAGCAACGGGTGGCCGACGCGACGGCGACGATCCTCTCGCTCGACTCCCCGCTCGGCGAGGAGGACGAGCACCTGACGCTGCTCGACCAGCTCGCTGACGACTCCCTTCCGGGAGTGGCTGAGCAGGTCGAGCGCGACGATCTCTATCGGCACCTGGTAGCGGCGATCCGCGCGCTGTCCGAGCGCGACCGGCTGGTGATCACCCTGTACTACTACGAGGAGCTCACGCTGAAGGAGATCAGCGAGGTGCTCGGGGTGTCGACCTCGCGCGTCAGCCAGCTCCACGCGGCGGCGGTGATGAAGCTGCGAGCCGCCTTGCGCGCCGCGCTAGCGGTGGTGTAGCTCCCGACCGCGCGGTGTGAGTAGAGTGAGGGGGGGGGGGGCCCCGCCCCCCCCACCGAGGGAGTATAAAACAATACCACC
>JADGHJ010000013.1 GCA_019686175.1 Chloroflexota bacterium
CCACCCTGGAAGGCGCCGAACAGCGTCCAGCCGCGTTGGGCCAACTGTTGGTCGGCCGGCGATTGCGGCGGCCGACCAAGGCCGACGCACATCGGGCTGGTGGTCGTCGCGGGAGGCGCCGTCGGCAGCGCCATGCCGGGCGTGTTCCAGTTAGTGAGCTGACCTTCAAGCCACCCGCCGCTCTGTGCGCCACTCACCCCTGGGCGGGCGATGACGACCGCGCCGGCTAGCGCCAGGGCCACAGCTGCGCGCTGCCACATGCTCGGACTCCTCTCGCGTGATGCTGGTCTCGAGATGGCGTTAGATGCCCAGCAGTGCGTACGGTCGCTCGAGCAGTTCCGCCAGGCGCCGCAGGAAGGCTGCCGCCGGGGCGCCGTCCACCACGCGATGGTCGAAGCTCAGCGAGAGCGTACACAGGGTGCGGATCGCCAGCTGGCCGTCGACCACCGCCGGCCGGTCCGCGATGCGGCCCACTCCCAGGATAGCGGTCTCGGGCGGGTTGATGATCGGCGTGAACCCATCGATACGGTAAGCGCCGAGGTTCGTGATGGTGAACGTGCCGCCGTGCATCTCGTCGGGCAGGAGCCGACCCGCCCGCGCCTTCTCGACCAGCGCCAGCAGGTCGGCTGTGAGGGCGCGTAGCGAGCGGCTGTCGGCATCGCGCAGTACGGGCACCACCAGGCCCTCCGGGTCGAGCGCCACCGCCACCCCGACATGAATGCCCGCCGGCTGGCGCAGCCCCGCGCCCTCCACCCACTGGGCCAACAGCCGTGGGTGCTCGGCCAGCGCGAGGCCCGCCGCCTTGGCCAGCAGGGCGTCCCACGGCAACCGCGCCACGCCCAGCCGCGCGAACTCGGGCGCTAGCTGCTGGCGGAACCGCGCCGCTTCGGTGAAGTCGGCCTCCAGGTGGAGTGTGACGCGCGCCACGCTGCGGGCGGAGGCCGCCATACGCTCGGCCGTGAGGCGCCGCAGGCGCGACAGCGGCGCCACTGGCGGCTCGCTCGGTGTGACGGCCGCGGGCGTGGGGACCGGTGGGGGCGCGGCAACCGCGGCGCGCTGCTCGATCACCTGGCGCACGTCGTCCTGCGTGATCCGCCCGCCCGGGCCGCTGCCCGTCACGGTGCTAAGGTCGAGCCCGTGCTCCTCGGCGAGTTTGCGGGCCAGCGGCGTGGCCAGCACCCGCTCGGCGGGCATGGCGGTCGCTGCGGCCGCCAGCACGTCCGCCTCCACCACGCGTCCGCGCGGCCCGCTGCCCCGCAGCCGGGTAGCGTCGAGGCCCAGCTCGCGGGCACGGCGCCGGGCGCGCGGCGAGACGAACACGCGGCCGCCGGCCCCCTCATCGCTGGCGGGAGCGGGTCTGGAGGTGGGGGGACTGGTCGGTACCCTGGCCGGGGAGCTTGCCGCCGGGGCGGCCGTCACGACGGTGGGCGCGGCGGCGGGCTGCGCTGCCGGCGGCGCGCCCACAGGCGGCCCCGTTTCGGGCTCGTCCGGCGCCGCGATCTCGGCGATGACGGTCTTCACGGGTACAGTCTGCCCCGGCGGGACAACGATGCGGCGCAGCACGCCGCTGGCCGGGGCGGGCACCTCGACGGTTGCCTTATCGGTCTCCACCAGCAGCAGCGGCTCGTCCTTCTCGACCGGCTCGCCCTCCCGCTTGAGCCACTGGGCGATGGTGCCCTCCTCCATCGTAAGGCCGAGCACGGGCATGGTGACGGGCGTCGCCACGCTACAGCTCCTTCCGCGCCAGGGCCCGCGCCGTGGCCACCAGGTCGGCCACCTGGGGCAGCGCCGCCTGCTCCAGCGGCGCCGCGTACGGTACCGGCACGTCGCGCGCGCAGACCCGCTGGGGTGGTGCGTCGAGGTAGTCGAAGGCGGCCTCCACCACGCGGCTGACGATCTCCGCGCCGTAGCCGGCGTTGCGGTACGCCTCGTGGCTGACGATCAGTCGTCCGGTCTTGCGCACCGAGTTGACGATCGCCTCCTCGTCGAGGGGCACCAGCGTGCGCGGGTCGATCACTTCCAACTCGATGCCCTCGGCGGCGAGCTGCTCGGCCGCTTGGAGCGCTTTGTGGACCATGGTGTGGATGCCCACCACCGTCACGTGGCGGCCCTCGCGCTTGACGTCGGCCACGCCCAGCGGCACCGTGTACTCGCCCTCCGGTACCGGCCCGCGGGTGCCGTACAGCACCTTGTGCTCCAGGAAGATCACCGGGTTGTCGTCGCGGATGGCCGCCTTGAGCAGCCCCTTGGCGTCGTATGGCGTGCTCGGGGTGACCACTTTCAGGCCCGGGATGTGGCAGAACCAGGCCTCGAGGCTCTGGCTGTGCTGGGCGGCGTTGCCGCGGCCGGCGCCCTCCTGCGCGCGGATCACAACCGGCACTTTCGCCTTGCCGCCGAACATGTAGCGCAGCTTGGCCGCCTGGTTGGTGATCGGCTCCATGGCCAGGCCCATGAAGTCGACATACATGATCTCTGCCACGGGCCGGCTGCCCGTGAGTGCGGCCCCGATGGCCACAGCGGCGATCGCCTCCTCGCTGATCGGCGTGTCGCGGACCCGCTCGGGGCCGAACTCCTCGACGAGCCCGCGCGTGACGCCGAACACGCCCCCGCCGCCCCATACGGCGACATCCTCGCCCATCACGAAGACCGTGGGGTCGCGGCGCATCTCCTCGCGCAGCGCCTCGTTGAGAGCCTCGGCATAGGTGATGTGGCGCATCGTCCCGCCGGCGCTAGGCGCGCCGGCCGCTGGCGCCGTCGGTACGGCCATCCTCCGCGCTCCTCTCCCGTCCCCGTCAGCTGCACCCCCAGATGGGCAACCGGGGCTAGGCATAGATATCGGTCATGAGCTGGTCGACGCTCGGCTCCGGGCTGCTCTTGGCGAACGCTACGGCGTCCTCCACCGCCGCCTGCACCTCGCGGTCGAGTGCCGCCGCCGCCTCATCGGTGAGCACCCCCCGCTCGCCGAGCGCCCGCTTCATCCGCTCGATGGGGTCGTGGCGGCGCCACTCCTCGACCTCGGCCCGCTGCCGGTAGTTCAGCGGGTCGCCAGCGTGGTGCCCGTGGTAGCGATAGGTGTCGCACACCAGGTAGGCTGGCCCGTCGCCCCGCCGCGCCCGGGTCACAAGCGCGCTCGCCGCATCATAGACGGCGAAGAAGTCCATCCCGTCCACCGTGACCCCGGGGATGCCGTAGGCGCGCGCGCGGCCGGCCGGGTCCCCACCCGCCACGCTCCAGTCGGCGCGGGCGGACATGGCGTACTGGTTGTTCTCGCAAACGTACACCACCGGCAGCTTCCAGATCGCCGCCAGGTTGCTGACCTCGTGCAGGATGCCCTGGTTGAGCGCCCCGTCGCCGAAGAAGCAGATCGCCACCTGTCCCGAGCCGCGCAGCTTGGCGGTGAGCGCCGCACCCGTGGCGAGGCCCATGCCCCCGCCGACGATGCCATTGGCCCCGAGCATGCCACGTTCCATATCGGCGATATGCATGCTCCCGCCCTTGCCGCCGCAGTAGCCCGTCGCGCGGCCCAGCAGCTCGGCCATCATGCGACGCATGTCGCCGCCCTTGGCGATGGTGTGCCCGTGGCCGCGGTGCGTGCTGCTCACGTAGTCGTGGGGCTCCAGCGCGCTGATCACCCCGACTGCCACGGCCTCCATGCCGATATAGGGGTGTGTGGTGCCTCGCATCTCGCCCGCGCGGTACAGCTCCAGCGCGCGCTCGTCGAAGCGGCGAATGGCGAGCATCAGGCGGTATGCCTCGCGCAGCCGCTCGGGAGTGAGCTGGGCGGCCGGCGAGGGCTGCGAGTCGGTGGCGAGGCTCATCGGCCGGTCTCCTCTCCGCTCCGCGCACTCGCCGCGACCGGCGGCTCCGCCGGCGCGCCGTGCGGGTGCAGCATCACGCGGATGGCGCCGTCGCGACGCTCCACGAACGTGGCCCACGCCTCGGCGAACGCCCCCAGCGGGAAATGATGCGTGATCAGTGGCCGCACGTCCACACTGCGCCGCGCGAGCAGCTGGAGCCCGCGGCCGGAGATGCCGCGCGGGTTGGCCAGCGAGCCGCAGAGGTCCAGGTGGCCGCGCACGATGACGCTCAGATCGACCCCGCTCAGTTCGCGCCCCGGGCCGGTAGCACCGGCCAGCACCACCCGCCCGCCGCGCCGCGCTAGCAGGATCGCCTGCCGCGCCGCGTCCGACGTGCCCGCGAACTCCACCACCACGTCAGCCCCGCGCCCGCCGAGCGCCGCGCGGACGCGCTCGAGCGCCGCCTCGCCGCGCGCGGCGATCACGGCGTCGGCCCCGAGGTAGTCGAGGCGCGCTAGCCGTTCGGGGCGCGTGCCCAGCAGGACCACCGGTGCCGCGCCCAGCGCCCGCGCCACCTGGACCGCCAGCGCGCCGAACGCGCCCGGCCCGATCACCACCACGCTCTCGCCGGCCTGCACGCGCCCACGCTCCAGCGCGTACAGCGCGATACCGATGTTGTCGGTGAAGGCGCCCTCGTCCCAGGAGAGCGTCGGGGGCAGGCGGTGCAGTGCCTGCACCGGCACGGCCACGTACTCGGCCAGCCCGCCCGGCACAGTGAAGCCGATGTGGGCGTGGCCTTTCTCGGGCCGACCGTAGTTCTCGCACAGCTGGTACAGCCCCTCGCGGCAGCGCGCGCAGCGCCCGCAACCGACGTGGACCTCTACACCGACCCGGTCGCCAACGGCCACCTCGTCCACCCCCGGTCCGAGCGCGACGACCTCGCCGGCGAACTCGTGGCCCGGAATGTGGGGGAAGCGCGTGCCGGGGAACTGCCCCGCGACGATCTTCTGGTCGGTGGCGCAGATGGTGGTGCTCATCACGCGGAGGAGTGCCTGACCGGGGCCAGGGCGCGGCACGGGCACGTCGTCGCGCACGGCGAAGCAGTCGGGGGCCGTCACCACGACGGCCCGCATGGTGGTCGGTAGGCTCACGCTCATGGTCCTCGCTCCCCTGGCGGCTGCATCGTCACGCTATCCGTTGGGGCGGATGAGCACCTTGAGCGCACCGTCGATGCGCTTGGCGAACGTCTCCAGCGCGCGGCCGTACTCCTCGATGGGGAAGATGTGCGTCACCAGCTCCTTCACCCGCACGCGGCCGCTGGTGATCAAGGGCAGCACCTCCTCCATGGCGTTAGGGTTGGCGCGCACACCGAACAGGTCGATTTCCTCCAGCACGATCTTCTGCATCGGGAGCGGCACCGGCTCGGCCGGGATGCCGGTGAAGGAGGCGCGCCCCCCCTTACGGAGTACGTTGATGGCCTGGAGCACCGAGTCGCGCGTGCCGGCGGTATCGATGGCGACGTGGGCGCCCTTGCCGTCGGTGCGCGCCTTGACCGCTTCCACCGGGTCGCCGTCGCGGTAATCGACCGTCTCGAAGCCCATAGCCGCGGCCTTCTTGAGCCGCTCGCCGGAGCCGGTCATGATCACGCGCCCGGCGCCTAGCGCGTAGGCGCAGTCGGCCGTGAGAAAGCCCATCGGCCCCGAGCCGACCACCACCGCCACATCGCCCGGCACGATGCGCGCCCGCTTCACGGAGTGCAGCGCGATGCTAGCGGTGTCCACCATCGCGCCGAGCGAGAGGTCCAGCTCGGGCGGCATCTTGAACACCGACTTGATGGAGTGGACGACATACTGGGCGTCGGCGCCCTGGCTGTAGTGGCCGTACTGGTGGTGGAGGGGCTCCTGGCCGTATAGCTCGCAGAGGTTGTAGCGGCCGGTCATGCAGTTGCGACAGAAGCCGCAGCCGGCGTGCGACGTGCCCGCCACGCGGTCGCCTACCCGCCAGCCCAGCGCCTCGGCGCCCGGCCCGACCTTGACCACGACTCCTGCCCACTCGTGGCCCGGGATGAACGGATAGCGCTTCGGCCAGCGCCCCGGAAACATACCCTCGTAGATATGCAGGTCGGTGCCACAGATCGCCACCGAGTCGACCTTGCAGAGCACCTCCATCGGCCCCGGCTCAGGGACCGGCACCTCGCGGATCTCGTGGTGGTGCGGGCCGGTGAGCACCACCGCCTTCATGGTGGCGGGCAACAGCTCGGCGGTGGGCGGGGCCGCGGTCGGGGCGGTCATGGCTCTCTCCTCCTCTGCAAACGTGCTCGTGGCGGACGGCGGTCAGTCATCGAGGAAGGCGACGACACGGCAGATGCAGCCTTCGCCGCCGATCCAGCGCCACGGGAACGCGCCCATGGTGACTCGACGGCCGGCTACCTGGCTGATCTCGCCGCCCAGGTTTTCCAGCATCGACACATCGCTGCGCGCCGTCTTGTAGTGGATGTACTCGAAGTTCTTCTCGGGCAGCGTCTCCTCAATCGGCTTGCCCGTCATCTCCTCATACTCTTTGACGAGGTCCGGCCGCATCCAGCGGACGCGCGTGTACAGCGAGTGGTCGATCGATGCCAGGTCGGCGCCGATCCACTTGATGCGTTTCTCGATCAGGTAGTCGATCACTTCGGGCTGCGGGCCGGGATGGCGGTCGAAGTACATCACGTCATCGCGGGTTTCCTTGGTCCAGTTGTAGCGCTCCCACCCGGTGTACAGGACGACGATATCGCCCTCCCGGATCTCTTCTCCCGGCGGCAGGTGCTTCAGGATGTCGTCGAGCGAATAGTAGGCCCAGGGCCTGGTGATCGGCCGGAGGTCGATCACCAGGCCGGTGCCGAACAACTCGTTGATGTCGATCTGCCCGAGGTGCCGGCCTGTCTCGCAGTAGTGCGCGGGCGCGTCGATGTGCGTGCCCGTGTGCATGTTGGTCTTGACTAGCATGGTGCTCTTGCGGTCGCGATGGTGCGTGGTGATATCCGTGACCTCGATGGACTGGAACTGGGGCCAGGTCGGCATGCGGTCGCCCCAGGGCTGGGTGAGATCGACCAGTCGCATCCTCGTTCCCCCTCGCGCGGCGCCGGGCGCGCCGCCAACTCCTGCGTCCTACTTCTCTTCCGTCTGGCGCGACCAGGGCGCGATCCGCGCCTCGATGGCGCGTGTGACCGTGGTCAGTACGATACCCAACACCATGACCACCACGATTGGCACCAGCAGGTGGTCGGGCTGGAAGGCGTTGCTGTAGCGCACGATCAAGTAGCCGATGCCGGTGATGGAGGTGAAGAACTCGGCGACCACCATCCCCACCAGCGCGCGGCCCACCGCGATGCGCACGCCTGCAGCGATGTACGGCAGCGCGGAGGGCAGGATCACGTCGCTCCACAACTGTCGCTCGCTGGAGCGGAACGAGCGCGCGACCTCCAGCAGACGGGCATCGACGTGGCGCACGCCCTGCTCGGTGTTCACGATGATCGCGAACACCGAGGCGATGATCACCACGATCACCTTGGCCGTGATGTCGAAGCCGAAGATCAACGTGATCAGCGGCACCAGCGCCACGTTCGGCGTCGAGTTGAAGGCATCGATGTACCAGTCGAGTGCGTAATACACCGCGGGCGACCGGGCCATGGCGAACCCCAGCGGGATGCCGATCACTAGCGCGATCGCGAAGCCGATCGTCAGCACGACGAGGCTGCCCTGCAAGTACTGCCACAGCTCGCCGCTACGGATCATCTCGGCCGCCGCCTGCACCACGGCGGACGGCGGCGCGAACAGCGCCTTGTTGACCTGCCGGCCGAAGATCTCCCACACCACGAGCAGCGCGAGCAACGATCCGCCGCGGACCGTCCACTCGAACAGCTTCTCGCGACGCCGGCGGGCGGCGGCGACCGCGCGCTCCCGCTGGAGTAGCGCGACCCGCGCGGTCTGTACGTCGGTGACGCTCGGTGAGAGCGTCTCTGGGCTGGTTGCTTGTGCCACGGTCCTTACCTCACAGCAGCGGCTGCCTCGGGCCGCAGCTGCTGCCAGATGTACGCATGGAGCTGCGCGAATCGCTCGGCCTGGCGGCAGGCCTCGATCTGGCGCGGCCGCGGCAGGCCGACGTCGATGATCTCGCGGATGCGGCCCGGGCGCGCCGTCATCACCGCGATGCGGTCGCCCAGCAGGATCGCCTCGTCGATAGCGTGGGTGATGAACACCATCGTCTTCCGATGCTGCTCCAGGATGCGCAGTAGCTCCTCCTGCAGCAGCTCGCGCGTCTGCGCATCCAGCGCGCCGAACGGCTCGTCCATCAGCAGCACCGCCGGTTCGACGGCCAGCGCCCGGGCCAGCCCCACGCGCTGCTGCATGCCGCCGGACAACTGATACGGGTACATGCGCTCGAAACCCGTCAGCCCGACCAGGTCGAGGTAGGGGCGCACGCGCGCCTCCCACTCGCTCCGCGGCACGCCTCGCAGCTTCAGCCCGTAGGTGACGTTCTCCCACACCGTCTTCCAGGGAAACAACCCGAAGTGCTGGAACACCACGACGACCTGGGGGCTGGGCTGGGTGACCGGCTGCTCATCCAGCAGGACGCGGCCGACCGTCGGCTGGATCAAGCCGGCAAGGCAGCGCAACAGGGTGGTCTTGCCGCAGCCGGACGGGCCCACGATGCACAGCGACTCGTTCTCCCCAATGGTCAGGTCCAGGTTCTCGAAGGCGATCACCGCCCCGTCCCCAAAGGTGCGCGTCGCTTGCTCGATGCGCATCTTGGGACGCGCGTTGGTGCCCGGCGACCCCGGCGCAGCCGCCCTCTGCGTCTCGGTGGTCACGCCCGTCTCCTTTCCGCACGATTTCGGTGTGTGCACGTCTCTCGGCGTGGTCGCCGCACGCCGGTCCTAGTACCAGCGCGGATCTCCCGTCCAGGGGCCGCCGTTGCGCCGCACGGCCTCGTCGACCAGCGAGCGCTCCACGATCTGGTCGTAGGTCGGCTTGTTCTCCGGTCGCACGATGCCGACCTCGACCTCTTTCTCGACGGTGTACTCGATCATGTGCCGCGGCATCCCATCGTTGACGTTCCACACGCCGCCCCGGACCAGGTCCTCATAGGCGCGGTCCACTTCCTCCGGCTTGCGACGCGTCTCCTCTACGGCGATGGGCTTGACCGCCTGCGGATCGAGATACATCGTGCGTTGTGCCTTGATCACGGCGGTCAGGAAGCGGGTGAGCGCCTCGCGCTTGTCCCGAATGACCGACTCGTTGCTCACGAACGCCGAGTACCACCAGTCGGGCACGACCTCCCACATCTGCGCCAGGTTGACCAGATCGGGCTTCTGCGCGATGGCGGCGTAGTACTGGTCGATGTGAAGCACCGTCGCGTCGACCTGCCCGTTAATGAGGGCCGGCACGCGGTTGGCCGTGGCGATACTCACGTACTGCACGTCACGCTCGGTGAGGCCGGCGCTCTGGAGCAGCAGGCGCGCCATCACCTCGTTGAAGCCGCCGACCTCTTGGATCCCGATCTTGCGCCCCTTGAGGTCCGCCGGCGTACGGATGTCCGGCGCGGTCGTGATCACCACGCTCAGCTTCGGCGCGTAGGTGCCGATCGCCTTCACGGGCGCTCCGGCCTGGATGGCCGCGAACAGCGGGTCCGAGCTGGTGCCGACCACGTCGAGCCCGCCGCTGATGCCGCCGCGGAGCGCGCCGACGCCCCCCTCGAAACTCTTGAACTCCACCTCCAGGCCCATCTCCTCGAAGAAGCCGAGGCGGTTCGCCACATACGCCGGCAGGTGGACCATGCTCGGCGGCGTGACCGGGTTGCCGTACACCAGCTTGAGCCTCTCATTGGGGGGCGCCGCCGGTCGTGTGGCTACCGGGCTGGCCTGACTGGCCGGCGCGCTGGCCTGTACGGCCGCGGTCGGCGGGCCAGCGGGACTCGCCTGCTGGGGCGCGGTCGTGGCCCGCGCCGGTGCCGCACCACCAGACGGCTGGCTCGCTGGCGCGCAGGCGGCGACGAGCAGCACCGTGAGCACCAGCAATCCGAACGCGCGAGTGAAGTGAGCGTGTCTAGCTCGAGGCATCGTGGACTCCTTATACGCCGTTGTACACGGCCCGCACTGCGTGCTACCCAGGGGTAGACGCCACACCGCTCCGCTCGGCTAACTCCTCCGCACCACTCGGCTCGCCGCACCTCCTCCGCCGGTCAAGTCCCCTGTGACGCCGGGGGCCCGGTGCTCTCGCGTACGACCAGCTCGACCGGCAGCACCACTTGGCTGGCCCCGTCGCCATGCCCCCGGTCGGGCTCCAGCATCCGGATTAACAGCTCGCTCGCGCGCTGCCCCATCTCGGCTAGCGGCACGCGCACGGTGGTGAGCGTGGGCGCCAGCCGCGCGGCGAGGGGGATGTCGTTGTAGCCCACCACCGATAGCTCCTCAGGCAAGCGGAGCCCGGCCGCCCGGGCCACGGCCATCGCGCCCACGGCCACCAGGTCGTTGGCGGCGAACACCGCGGTCGGCCGCTCGGCCGGGGGCAGCGCCAGGAGGGCAGCCATCCCGCGCTCGCCGGCCTCCTCAGTCAGTCCCCCCGGCACCACCAGCGACTCCGCGAGTGGTACGCCCAGCTCGTCGAGCCGCGCCCGAAAGGCCGCCAGGCGGGTCGCCGTGCTGCTGGCGTCGCGCGGCCCCGCGATGTGGGCGATGCGGCGGTGGCCCAGCGCCACCAGGTGCTCGGCGACCAGTCGCCCCCCGGCCGCGTCGTCGGACACCACGCACGGCTCGGCTTCCCCATCGCCGCGGCGATTGACCAGCACATAGGGCAAACCGAGCGTTGGGAGGAGAGCCAGGGTCGGATCGCCACGGCGCGCGGTGGCTACCAGCAGCCCGTCGACATGCCCCTCGCCGAGGACGCGCAGATGCTGCACGAAGTGCCGCGAATCGTCGTCCGTGTTGCAGAGGATCACGCTGTAGCCCGCGACACCCGTGGCCCGCTCGACCGCGCGCAGCAAGATGGCGAAGAATGGGTTGCTGATGTCGGGAACCAGCACGCCGAGCAAGTGCGTGCGCTGAGTCTTCAGCGAGCGTGCGAGGCGATTCGGTCGATAGCCCGTCTGCCTCGCCAGCGCGAGGATGCGGGCCCGGGTGGCCGGCGATAGGCGGGCGTCCGGATCGCCGTTGAGGACGCGGGACACGGTCGAGGGATGCACGCCGACTTGCCGGGCCAGGTCACGAAGCCGCACCATGTCGTCCCCGCGCGCAAACGTTTTCCGCAATCGTTTGCGCAATGGTAGCGGCCGCGCCGACTCTTGTCAAGGAGGCTACCTGGTGCGGCTCGATAGGCCAGCCGCTCCTAAAATGACGCTGCTCTGGTCGCAGATCTCGTGCCCGCGCCACCGGCGCGGCTGGCAGGACAGCGGGCGCTGTACGGCGTGCTCTGCCGCAGGCCCCGGTGGCCGGTGCCTGGCCAGCGTTGCGCGTAAAGGGAATGGACTCAGCCGCGCCGGACCTGCGCGCGAAGGCCCGCTGGCGATGAGCTGTTTGGCCGGCTGGCCGGGGGGGCGCCCGGTGCGGCAGCGGGCACCGCGGGTTCTCTATGCTAGTGGGACTAGAGGAGACCGCCGACCTCTCGCGCAACCTGGGGTTAGTGGCAGCGAGAACCGGCGGTACTGCTAGCGCGGCTGGAAATCCTGGCGGCGTGCCTGGTAGGGAGCCGGCCGCATGCAAGAATTACGTAAGAATCCGGACCCACCCTGGCGGCCGGCCTCGCGAACGCGCGGAAACAGGCAGCAAGCGGAGAAGCCACCGGTAGCAGCCTGTGCGGTGGTAGCGGCTGCCGGGAGCGGACTGGTGGTATAGTGTCTACACCTAGTCCGCGTGCAGGCGGTCTGGGTCCCCCTCCCAGTTGGGGGCAGGGTGAGACGGCACCTCGCCCTGTCCCCTCACTTTTTCGGTCCTGACACTCTCCATCTAGCTAAACGAAAAGTGGGCCCAAGTGTTACACCCCGGCCCGGATTTCCCGGACAGGCCCGTTCGAGGCAGCCGCGCGCCTGGGGTCGGCCCGCCTCACGAGCGCTCCGAGCGCAGCATGAACACGATGGTGTTGCCGCGCCGCTGAATGTCCAGCTCCTTCCCTTCGGCGCGAGCTGCCGCCCGCAGGCGCGCGCGCACGGTGACGGGGCGCTCCCCCTCGGCCAGCACGAGGCGGCCGGCCGTCGCCTCATCGAGCTGGCGGATATAACGGATGTACTCGCTATATTCCGGCTGTGCCAGCCGCCGCGGTGCGGTGACCAATCGCATCGCTTCCTCGCGGGAGATGCGCTGAAAGGTGGCCATGCCCCCTCCGTGGTGGTCTGCGGGAGTGCTGCTTCGATTGTAGAGTGCGCGGCACGCGCACGGAAGAAACCCCGCCCCTGCAGCGGCTATAGTGGTTCCCCCCGCAGGAAGCGGCTCACGATCCGGTTGTACTCTTCGGCCACTTCGTACTGGGGCCAGTGCGCGCAGTCGGTGAGTAGATGGAACTGGCCGTTGGGCAAGAGCGCAGCCGCTGCCTGGGCCTCTTCCCACGTGGTGCCGGGGTTATCGGTCGTCCACAACACGAGCGTGGGATGCGGCACGCGGCGCAGGAGCGCAGGGGTGATCACCTGCGGGTTCTCCTCGGCTCCGCTGCCGAGCGCCGCCCCGGCGAGGATGCGTGGCATGACGCGGCGGGTGTCCGGCTGCTCGTAGATGCGCAAGCGCGTGGCCACCAGCTCGTCGGTGATCAGCGTCTTGTCCTTGACCAGCCATTCCAGCCGGGCCCGCACCGTCGCCACGCTGGGCTGCTCGATCGCCGCCCGCGTCAAGCGCGCCATCTCGGCGCGCTGCGGCGGCACGACCTGCTGAGCGGCGGTCAGCTTCAGCCCCGCCGCCGTGTTCAGCACCAGGCGCTCGACGCGCTCGGGATGCTCCAGGGCCAGCCAGAGAGCGACCCAGCCGCCCAGCGACTCGCCATTGATGTGGGCGCGCGCGGCCCCGATGGCGTCGAGCAGCGCGACCAGGTGCGCGGCGTAGTCGCGCGGCGTGTAGTCGATGAGCGGCTTGTCCGTGAAGCCGTGCCCGATCAGGTCCACGGCGTACACGTGGAAGTGCGCGCCCAGGGGTACCACGTTGCGGATGAAGCTCTCGGCGTGGCCGCCGGTGCCGTGTAGCAGCAGCAACGGCGGGCCACTACCGGCCTCGAGGACGCGGGTGCGGATGCCCCTCGCGTTGTAGTAGCGCACCTCGCCGCCGAGCATCTCTAGCCAAAACGTGCTCACGCTCCGTCCCCACTTGGGTCGCACGGAGGCCACGAAGCGGCGTGGCCCGGTGCAGGATGTCGTGTCGCGGCTAGCCCGTGGCCTCCTCGGCCGGGCGGTCGGGCCGCGCCGCCCGGCGCAGCGGATGCGGGACGATCTCGCCGCCCGCCCGCTGCATCGCCTGACGGCGCAGCTCCTGGAGGCGCTCCGAGAACCGCACGGGATAGGGAGGCGCGCCGTTCAGCGCCTTGTAGCGCTCGGGCAAGGCCTGGAGTTGCTCGCGGGCGTGCTCCCAGACCTCGCTGATCGGCGGGAGGCTGCCCGGCGCGATGCGGCCGTCGATCACCACGGGGCGCAGCAGGCGCTCCGCCTCGGCGGGAGGGGGTTCATCGGCCAGGCAGACGATGTCCTCGACGAACGGGCCGCGCCGGTACACCTCCTTGCGGCCGGGCCAGGTCGTCTTGGGGCCCGCCACTTTGACGGGGTAGGCGTAGCTGCCGTCGGGCCGGCGATAGGCGACCTCCTTGTACACCCCGCCTAGGGCGCCGCCCTCCACGCCTTGCTCGACGCCGCCCGCGCCTACCGCTAGCGCCGTGCCCACGCCGAATGCGTCGAACGGCGCCCCCTCGGCCAGCAGGTCGGCGATCTTCCACTCGTCGAGGTCCCCGCTGCCGAGGATCTTCACATCGTGCAGGCCCTCCTCATCCAGCACCTGGCGCACGTACTTCGCGTCGCCCACCAGGTCGCCCGAGTCGAGCCGCACCGCCGCCAGCCGGTGGCCCAGCCGGTCACGCACGCGCTTGGCCACTCGACAGGCGATGTGGATCGCCCGGCGGGGATCGTAGGTGTCCAGCAGCAGCGTGTAGCGGTTGAAGGTCTCGGCGACCGCCTCGAACGCCTCCTCCTCGCTGGGGAACAGCTGCACCAGCGCGTGCGGGATCGAGCCGGTGGCCGGCAGCCGGAAGCGGAACGCTGCGGCCAGGAACGAGGTGGAGGTGCAACCCGCGATGTAACTGGCGCGGGCGACGGTGAACGGCTCCTGCGCGCGCCGCGCTCCGAATTCCGCCACGCGCCGCCCCTGCGCGGCGTAGACGACCCGTGCGGCCTTGGTGGCGATCAGCGTCGACAGGTTGATCGCGTGCAGCAGCCCGGATTCCAGCAGCAGCGCCTCGCAGAACGGCCCAGTGACGCGCAGTAGCGGCTCCTCGGGGAACACTACCGTCCCCTCGGCCATCGCCAGCACCTCGCCCGTGAAGCGCAGCCGGCGCAGGTAGGCCAGGAAGGCACGGTCGTAGTCGCGGATCTGCTGCAGGAATGCGAGGTCCTCGTCGCTGTAGTGGAACGCCTGGATGAACTCCAGCGCCTGCTCCAGGCCGGCGAACAGCATATAGGCGCTGCCGAACGGCGCGCGCCGCGTGTATAGGTCGAAGGTGGTCTCCTGGAGCTTGCCCGCCCGCCACGCGACATAGGCCGCGTCTGGGTGGTAGAGGTCGGTCATCAGCCCGGGATGGTAGGCGACATAGCTCCGGTTGAGCGCGGTATCGAGCAGCGGGCGATCGAGCGGGCCGCTGCCAACCTCCCCGCCGATGGTCAACGGCTCTTGGCTCATCCGCCCACGCCTACCGCGGGCCGGATCGTCGCCCCGGCCGCCCGCAGCTTCTCCAGGGCTCGCGCGCCGTCGCCGGGCTGCAAGTCGACGGCGCGGACCGCATCCTCCAGTACCGTGACGCGGAAGCCGTGGGCCAGCGCGTCTAGCGCCGAGGCCTGCACGCAGTAGTCGGTCGCCAGCCCACCGACATACAGGTGCCGGACCCCGCGCTCCCGGAGCAGCTCGGCCAGCGGGCGGCCCTGCTCATCGCGGGCCTGGAAGGCCGAGTAGGCATCTTCGTCGGGGCCCATGCCCTTGGAGACGATGAGCGCGCCGGGCGGGAGCCGGAGCGCTTCCGCGAACGCCGCGCCGGGAGTACCCTGCACGCAGTGCGGCGGCCACGGCCCGCCCTGTGGCTGGAAGTGCGTGGTGACGGCGGGGTGCCAGTCGCGCGACGCAATGACAGGGCGCCCGGCCGCCGCGAACTGCTCTGCCAGCGCGTTGAGCGGCGGGATCACGGCGTGGCCCTCGGGCACGCCCAGTGCGCCGCCGGGCAAGAAGTCGTTCTGCACATCCACGATCAAGAGCGCGCTATCTGGCTCGGGTGTCCAGCTCATCTTCAACTCCCCCCAAGCCGCACGGCCACGGTAGGTGAGCCTCGCGAGGTCGAGGCTGATCTGTCTGCTGGATGATAGCAGACCGCTCGCCCCCGAGTGTCCGCCTCCCGAGCGCTATTGGCCGAAGCGTGGCACCGGTGGCGCTGGGGTAGGGCCGCTCGGCTGCGGCCCCAAGGTCGGTGGCAGTGGGCCACGCGCCGGTGCGGTGGGCGGCGGAGCGGACACCGTCGGTACGAGCGCTGGCGCCGCCGTCGGCCGCGCCGGTGCGACCGTGGGCCGCACCGCCGTCGGTGGCGCCGCGGTCGGGCGTGCAGCCGTGGGCGCCGGGGCGAACGACGAGCTGGGGGCCGTCGGCTGCAACAGCGGCGGCGCCGTGGGCCGCACCGCCGTGATCGCCGGCGAGGGGGGCGGCTCGGCCAACCGCGGCGCCGTGGGGACTGCGGTCGGCAGCAGTGGCGCGGTAGGGGCCTGGGCCGGTGCTGGCACCATTTGGCGTGGGACCTCGGGTTCGAGCGTTGGGTAGGCTGGTGGCGCCGTGGGCAGCGCCGCGGTGGCCGCGGGAGTCAGTTGCGCGGGCGGTGGTGACGGGCGCGGCCCCACCGGTGGGGCACCCAGAGTGGTGCGCCCAGGCGTCGCGTCGGGGCGCGGGGTGTTGAAGTAGTCGTACACCGCCTTGCCCAGCGCCGCCTGCGCTTGCCCCATGGCTGTGGCGTTGGGGGGGTCGCCGGCCAGCGTGACGACCACAATGGCAGCCGCAGGACTGTACACGATGGCCGCTTGCCCGACGACGCTGTTGTCGTTGGCCGAGCGCTGAACCACGACGGTACCACGTGGCAGCAGCCCGGGCAATCGGTCGGAGGGGCGAGCCTCCGCGAGGTAGCGCAACAATTCGGCGTTGCTAGCCGGGCTCAGTCCCTCGCCGCGCGCCAGCCGGTCGAGCAGAAACAGCAGGTCGCGCGGCGAGGTCGTGGCACGGTCGCCATTGACGCGCGACTCGAGCAGCCCCAGGTCGCTGAACGTGGCGTTGAGGTTGTGGGGGCCGAGGCGCTCGAGCAGGAGCGCGGCCATCGCCGGATCACCGCGGGTGAGCAAGCGATCGACGGCCCACCCGACGCTCACGGTGCTGCCTGGCGGCGCCTCAGTCGGCCCCCGCCGGACCACCTCTTCTGTCACCCGCAACGGGTCGCTAAACGCCAACCGGTGGGTATCGCGCTGGTGGTACGCCTCGTAGGCGATCAGCAGCGATACTAGCGCGCCCGCCGGGAACTCGCGGTCGGCGTTGAACAGCACGCCCTGGCCCGACTCCAGGTTCTTGATCGCCACGCCGATGGCGGTGCGCTGCCCGCCCAGGTGCTGCTGGGCCAGGGCGGCCAGGCCCGGGTCGGCCACCAGCGGGCGGGCCCCGGCGTCCGGCACCGCTACCTCGGGGGGCTGCGGCGAAAGCGTGGGCAGCGGCGCGGGCGGCGTAGCTCCGGCCACCACGACCGTAGCGTGCTCCTGGGGGGTGCTCCCCAGCCCGAACGGATCGAAGCCCAGCGCCGCCTGCGCCACGACGATGACGAGCAGGCTTAGACCGAAGACCAGTAGAATGATCACAGCCGCGGTGCTAGCCGCGTCGCGGCGGCGCACTTGGCTGCGCCGCATCAGGCCGTTGGAGCGGCCAGGACGCCGGTCCGTGGCCCGCGGGGGTTCCTGAATCTGCACACACGCTCCGCCTGCCGCCCCCAGGGCGCGCGTGCGGCCAACGGATTGGCCGCGCGTCCCGGGACGGCGCTGTTTCCGCCACGTGCAGCCCCCGGGGGGCCGCCGCGCGGCATTCTAGCACACCACTGCTGGCTGAGGAAGTGTGACTAGTTTGTAATGGAGGACCTGTAACGTCTGCGCCGGACGTTGCGCCTCTCTCACGGGTTACCGGGCTGACCCGTGGCGCTGCCCTCACAACGCTCGGCCAATTTGTTACGGACGCTTTATGACGGCTCGTGCGCCGTGTGAGCCAGGCGTCGGCTACAGTGGAGCGGAGCGATCGTGTAGGGCCGGCGTGGGAGGCCCACCTCTTGGGGCCGCTATCGTAGGCGCGGTGAGGTGCGGAGGAGCGGAGTCGATGAAGCTGTCCTGCCTGAAGAGCAACCTGCTGGAAGGGTTGAACATCGTCGGGCGGGTCGTCCCGTCCAAGAGCACGCTGCCGGTGCTGGCCAATGTCCTGCTGGCGACCGACCATGGCCGGCTGAAGCTGGCGGCTACCAATCTCGAACTGGCCGTGAGCTGCTGGATCGGGGCGTCGGTGGCCAGCGAGGGCCGGGTGACCCTGCCGGCGCGCCTGTTGACCGACTTCGTGTCCTCGCTGCCCGACGAGCAGATCGAGATGAGCCTCCAGCCGAAGGGGCTCGCTATGCGGCTGGTGTGCGGGCGCTACCAGGCGAACATCAAGGGGATCGACGCCGAGGAGTTCCCGCGCATCCCCGAGGTGGCCGACGCCACGACGTACGCCCTGCCGGCCAGTGTGCTGCGCGAGTGCATCCAATCGGTGGTGTTCGCCGCCGCGCCCGACGACACGCGCCCGGTCCTGGCCGGGGTGCTATTCACCCTGCGCGACGGGGCGCTCACGCTCGCGGCGGCCGACGGCTTCCGCCTGGCGGTGCGCAGCGCCGAGCTGAGTAGCATGCCTGATGAGCCGCTGAGCATGATCGTGCCGGCGAAGACGCTGGCCGAACTGGCGCGGCTGCTCGGCGACGGCGACGAGCAGGTGGAGATCGCCGCCACACCGCAGCGCAACCAGGTGCTGTTCCGGCTAGCGGGCCGCGCGGAGATCGTCTCGCGGCTCATCGAGGGCCAGTTTCCCGACTACCAGAAGATCATCCCGCGTAGCCATACGACCCGCGCGGTGCTGAACACCGCCGAGCTGCTGCGGGCCACCAAGGCCGCCTCGGTGTTCGCCCGCGACAACGCGATGATCGTGCGCCTGGCGATCACGCCGGGGAGCGACGACTCGCTCGGCCGCGTGCAAGTGAGTGCCACGGCGGCCGAGGTCGGCGACAACGCCGGCGAGGTCGACGCCAGCGTCGAGGGCAGCGAGATGCAGATCGCTTTCAACGGGCGCTACCTGCGCGATGCGCTGGAGGCGATCGACGCCGCGCAGGTCGGTCTGGAAATCGTCGGCCCCACCAATCCGGGCGTGCTCAAGCCGATCAGCGAGACCAACGGCTACCTGCACGTCATCATGCCCATGCAGATCAACCCGGGGCGCTAAGGGCAAGGGACCGCTCGGCTGCCGACCGCCGCCTGAGGCTTCCCGCCCTCGCGGGCTCGCCGTTGATTGCCTGCGGACTGCCGCGGTGCTACAGTGGAGCCGCGCGGGCCGCAACGCTGCGCCGCTGCGGCCATATCACGGCGCGAGGGCGAGGCGCGATGGCCGATGCCGCGGGCTATCGGGACGAGATGCTCACGGTGCGGGACGTGCGCGTGCACCTGCTGTCCGGCGGCAGCGGCGAGCCGCTCGTGTATCTCCACGGGGCGGGGATTGGGAGCGAGTGGCTCCCGTTCCATGAGCGGTTGGCCACACAGTGTCGCCTCCTCGCGCCCGACCTATTGGGCTTCGGCCGCACCGACCGGCCCGAGTGGCTCGATACGGTTCAAGACATCGCCATCCACCTCCTCGATCTGCTCGATGCCCTGGGCTTGGAGCGCGTGCACGTGGCGGGGCTATCGCTCGGTGGGTGGGTCGGCGCCGAACTGGCGGTGTGGGCGTCACACCGCCTCAAGAGCCTCACGCTGATCGATCCGGCCGGCCTGTACCTGCCGGGCTGCGAGGTGCCCGACTTGTTCGTGCTCGATCCGGCGCAGACGCTGCGCCTGCTCGTCCACGATCCCGCCCTGGCCGAGCGCCTGCTGGCGATGCCCGAGACGCCCGAGCGGGCGGCGCTGCGCCTCAAAGGGCAGATCACTCTGGCGCGCGTGGCCTGGAACCCGTATCTGTACGACCCGAAGCTCAGCCAGCGGCTGCACCGCGTCCGTGCCCCGACTCAGATCTTATGGGGTGCGGAGGACCGCCTGTTCCCGCTGGCGCTGGCCGACGCCTGGCGCGCCGGCATCGTCGACGCACGCCTCACGGTATTCCCGGACTGCGGGCACCTGGCGCCTTTGGAGCAGCCCGAGCGGTGCGCCGAGGCCATCAGTCGCTTCGTCCGAGAGTGCGCCGCGCAGTAGCGGCCGTGCCGGCCGCGGGAGAGCGATGAGGACCGACTTCTACTTCTTCCACCTGATGCCCTGGCCCCACCTGCCCGCCGACTTCGACACGCGCTACCACAGCGCCTGGGTCGATTTCCCCAACTCCTACTTCGATCCGGAGCGCGGCCACGGGCTGTACAACGACTACCTCGAGCAGCTCGTGGCGGCGGAGCGGCTCGGCTTCGACGGCGTGTGCGTCAACGAGCACCACCAGAACGCCTACGGGCTGATGCCCGCGCCCAATATCATCGCCAGCATGCTGGTGGCGCGCACCCGCCGGGTCAAGATCGCACTGGTCGGCAACGCGCTGCCGCTGCGCGACCATCCCATGCGGGTGGCCGAGGAAGTGGCGATGATGGACGTCATCAGCGGGGGGCGCATCATCAGCGCCTTCGTCCGCGGGATCGGCGCTGAGTACCACTCGTTCAGCATGAACCCGACCTACTCGCGCGAGCGGTTCCTGGAGGCGCACGATCTGATCATCCGCGCCTGGACCGAGCCGGGGCCGTTTCGCTTCGAGGGCAAGCACTACCGCCTACGCCACGTGAACCTGTGGCCCCGCCCCCTCCAGCGCCCGCACCCGCCGATCTGGATCCCCTCCCAGGGCAGCGCCGAGTCGATCGAGTGGGCGGCGCAGATGCGCTACCCCCTGGTGCTGGTCTACTCGGCGCTCCAAACGGTGCGGACGCGGATGGAGCAATACCGCGCGGCGGCGGAGGCGGCCGGCTACACTCCGGCGCCCAGCCAGTTCGGTTGGATGGCGCCCGTGTACATCGCCGAGACCGAGGCCGAGGCGCTGGCCAAAGCCGAGCGGCACATCCTCTGGCTGTTCCACCGCGGCCTCAAGATGCCGCAGCACTACTTCTTCCCGCCCGGCTACCTCACCGAACGGAGCCAGCTCGCCGTGGGCGGGCGCAAGCACTTCTCGCAGTACAGCTTCCGCGAGTTCCTGGCCGAGGGCTGGGCGATCGTGGGGACGCCCGAGAGCGTGGCCAACCAGCTCGGCGAGCGGCTGCGCGAGCTGAACTGCGGCTTGTTCCTGGCGCTGCTGCAGATTGGTCCCATGACCCACTGGGAAACGCTGCGCAACCTGGAGCTGTTCGGCCGCGAGGTCATCCCGGCCCTCCGCGGCCGTGCCCCCGCACCCGCTCCCACTGGCGGCCCATCCGTGCCTTAGCCTCGGTGGCCAGGGCGCGGCGTTCTGCTCTCGCTGCCGTCCCCAGCGCGTCGCGACCGGAGTATCGTTGTGCGGCTCCGGACCCGGTGCTATATTGGGTCCACTCGCGGCCCCGCTACGGCTCGCCGCCGGGGTCGCCGCCAGCCTTGGGGGGGCGATGCGCTTCGGGCTGTTCTATCTCCCGACCTACCCGAGCGCCGTCGGGCCAGCGCCCGCCGGGCTCTTGCGCGAGCTCGTCGAGCAGGCCGTGCTGGCCGAGGAGCTGGGCTTCGCGGGTATCTGGCTGGCCGAGCACCACTTCCACGGGTTCGGTGGCGTCTTGTCGAGCCCCGCCGCCGTGGGCTGCGCGATTGCGGCGCGCACGCGGCGGCTGCGGATCGGCACGGCCGTGGCGCTGCTGCCGTACCACCATCCGCTGCGCGTGGCCGAGGACTATGCGACCCTGGACGTGCTGAGCGACGGGCGGCTCGACTTCGGCGTGGGCACCGGGTTCCTGCGCTGGGAGAACGAGGTGTGGGATGCCCCGCTGGACACGGCGCGCGCCAAGTTCGCCGAGGCGCTGGCGATCGTCCTGCGCACCTGGACCGAGGAGGAGGTCGCCTACCAGGGGCAGTTCACGCGCTTCCCGTCGCTCACTGTCCTGCCGCGTCCCATCCAGCGGCCGCACCCGCCGGTGTGGCTGGCCGCGACCACCACGCCCGAGTCGTTCCAGCTCGCGGGGCGGCGCGGCTACCACCTGATGCTGATCCCCTTCCTGCACGAGGTGGCGGAGCTGCGGGAGAAAGTCGCGCTGTATCGCGAGGCGCTGCGAGAGGCGGGCCACGATCCGACCACGCGGGAGGTGCTGGGCGCCTACCACGTGTACGTGGGGCCGGACCGGGCGACCAGCCGGGCGGTGGCTGCGGAGGGGCTCAATCGCTACCGCGCGGCCGCCGGTGAGATCCACGCGCGCACGGCGCACCTGCCGCTGCCCGAGGCGTTCAGCGCACACGCCCGCTCACGCGGAGAGGTGCGCACGCTGGATATCGATACACTGCTCGCCCAGCGGCGGGTCATCGCTGGCCCGCCGGCCGAGTGCATCGAGGTGCTGGCCAGTCTCCGTGAGGATCTGGGATTGACCTACTTGGCCGCCAACGTCTGCCTGGGTGGCCTGGAGATGACCGAGGTGCGGCGCGCGATGGAGCGCCTGGCGACCCGGGTGATGCCGGCGTTCCAGCGCACGGCCCCGGTATCTTGAGCGAAGGGAGATGGGGCCATGGTGCGTCCGCTGGTGATCGATGCCGATTCGCACGTCGAGGAGTGCGAGGAGACGTGGCAGTACCTGGACCCGCCCTATGCCGCGCGCCCGCCACTGGTGGTGGACAAGCGCGGGGCGCCCGGCCTGACGGTGCAGGACGCCTTCTGGTTGATCGATGGCCACACCTACCCGCGCCTGCGGGGCCGCGGCACCACCGTGTATGCCACGCCGCCGGTCTCCACGCTGGCCTATGCCAAGCCGTTCAGCATCGCCAGCCAGACGCTCAGCGATGTCCGGGCGCGCCTCGACGATCTGGACCGCGCCGGCATCGACATCCAGGTCCTGTACCCCACCGTGTTTCTAGAGCGCCTCAGCAGCGACGACGGATACCTGACAGCGCTGATGCGCAGCTACAACACCTGGTTGGCCCGCCGCTGCGCCGAGGCGTCCGACCGCCTCAAGTGGGCCGCCGTGATGCCGCTCCACAGCGTGCCCGACGCTATCGCCGAGCTGCGGCGCACGCGTGAGCTGGGCGCGGTGGCAGCGGTGATGTACGGCACGGTCGGGGAGACGATGCTGCACGAGCCACACTTCGACCCGTTCTGGGCGGAGGCCGCGCGGCTGGGCGTTCCCGTGGTCGTGCACACGGGCTGGAGCCACCCGGGCCTGCTTGCCAGCGGCACGGACGTGTTCGCCGCCCAGCTCGTGGGGTTCACGCTACCGGTGCTGATGGCGGTCTTCAGCTTCCTCGGCGGCGGCATCCTGGCGCGGCACCCGGAGCTACGCGTGTGCTTCCTGGAGGCGGGCGCGGACTGGCTACCGTACCTGATCCAGCGCATGGACCAGTACTACAGCGTGGACGCGCGGCTGGGCTGGGCTAACCTCGCCCCGGAGCCGCCCAGCAGCTACTTGCGGCGAGGCAACGTGTTCCTGACCTGCGAGGGAGACGAGCGCCTGCTGCCCACAGTGCTCCAGTGGCTCGGTGACGACCAGATGATGGCCTCGGCCGACATGCCGCACATGGAGGCACGCGAGAACTCCCTGCAGGACATCGCCGAGCGCGACGACCTGACCGAGGAGCAGAAGCGCAAGATCTTGGGCGAGAACGCGCGCCGCTTCTACGGCCTGTAGCTAGGAGCCGGCGATGAGCGCCCTGCGCTTGCTGGAGGTGTCGAAGCAGTTCGGCGGCGTGGCCGCGCTCTCACGCGTCACCCTGGCGGTGCCGGAAGGGACCATCTACGGGCTGATCGGCCCGAACGGCGCCGGCAAGTCCACGCTGTTCAACTTGATCAACGGCATCTACCCGGTGTCCGCGGGGCGCATCTTCGTGGGGGAGCGCGATGTGACGGGCTGGCGCCCTGCGGCTATCGCCCGGCTCGGTGTGGCGCGCACCTTCCAGAGCATCCATCTGTTCGCGGGGATGACGGTGCTCGACAACGTGCTGATGGGCCAGAGCCGCTTCGCCCACGCCGGCCTGCTCAGCCTGGTGCCCGTGCTCGCCGACCGCCGCGAGGCCGCGCTGCGACGCGAGGCGCTGCACACGCTGGAATGGCTGGAATTGGCGCCCTACGCGGAGGCCAACGCCAATGAGCTACCGTACGCCATCCAGCGACGGGTCGAGGTGGCGCGGGCGCTAGCCAGCAGCCCGCGCCTGCTGCTGCTCGATGAGCCCGCGGCCGGCTGCAACGAGGAGGAGAGCCGTGCGCTGGCCGCCGACATCCGCCGCATCCGCGAGCGCGGTATCACGGTCGTCCTGATCGAGCACGACATGTCGGTGGTGATGGAGGTGTGCGACCGCATCGCGGTGCTCAACTTCGGAGAGGTCATCGCCGAGGGCACGCCCGAGGAGATCCAGAACGATCCGTTGGTGCTGGAAGCGTACCTTGGACGCGAAGATGACGTCAGCGCCGCTGCTGCGCATCGAGGGCTTGCAGGTTAACTACGGGCCGGTCCGCGCCCTGCACGACGTGGCGCTTGCCGTGCATCCCGGTGAGGTGGTGGCGGTGCTAGGTGCCAATGGCGCGGGGAAGACCACTCTGCTGCGGACGATCTCCGGACTGCTGCGGCCTGTCGCCGGAGCGATCTGGCTAGCCGGCCGCGACCTCACGCGCTTGCCGCCGCACACCATCGCCGCGGCTGGCCTCGCGCACGTGCCAGAGGGGCGCGGCATCCTGGGCCGGATGACGGTGCTAGAGAACCTGCGCATGGGCGCCTACACGCGCCGCGACGGCGAGATCGACCGCGACATCGCCGAGCTGTGCGAGCGCTTCCCGATCCTACACGAGCGCCGCCACCAGCCAGCGGGGCTGCTGTCGGGCGGCCAGCAGCAGATGCTCGCCATCGCCCGCGCCTGGATGGCCCGACCGCAACTGATCATGCTCGACGAGCCGTCGCTCGGGCTGGCGCCGCGGATGGTCGCCGAGGTGTTCCGCATGATCGTGGCGATCCGCGAGCGCGCCGCCGTGCTGCTGGTCGAGCAGAACACGCGCGCCGCACTCCGCCTGGCCGATCGGGGCTACGTGCTAGAGCTAGGCCGCGTGGTGCTACACGGCCCCGCGCGCGATCTCCTGACCGACGAGGGCCTGGTGCGCGCCTACCTCGGGCGCCGTGCTGCGCAGGGAGGGGCGGCATGATCGGCCAGCAACTCGTCAACGCGCTCATGCTCGGCAGCAACTACGCGCTGGTCGCCATCGGCTACACGCTGGTATTCGGCGTGCTGAGCATGCTCAACTTCGCCCATCCGAACGTCTGCGCGCTCGGTGGGTTCCTGCTGTTCACCGCGGTGGCCATGCTGGCGCTGCCGCTGCCGGTGGCCATCGGCGTGGTGATCGTCGGCGGCGCTGTGTTGGGGCTGGCGACCGAGCGGCTCTGCTTCCGGCCCGCCGCACACCTCAAGGACGAGCTGGCGCCCGCCATCTCCTCGGTCGCGTTCGCCCTCGTGCTCACCGAGCTGGTCGCCAAGGTCTGGGGTGCCGAGCCACGACGGCTCCCGCCGCTGGTCACTGGCGCGACCCTCGACCTGGGCATGTTCCAGATCTCTAGCGTCCAGCTCGTCATCCTGGTGTTGTCGTTCGGGCTGATGCTGGGCGTGGACTACCTGCTCCAGCACACGCGGATGGGCTACGCGCTGCGCGCCGTGGCCGAGCGACGCGACGTGGCGCAGCTGCTGGGCGTGAACGTGCAGGCCACCGTGGTACTGGCGTTCCTGCTGTCGGGTGTGCTGGCCGCGCTCGCCGGGATGCTGCTGGCGATGCGGCTGGGCTTAGCGGACCCGAACGTGGCGCTGTCGTACGGGCTGCGGGCGCTGGCCGTGATGGTGATCGGCGGGCTGGGCAACGTCCGCGGAGCGATGGTCGCTGGGCTGCTGGTCGGACTGGTGGACGTGATGACGCTTGCGTTCCTCTCGCAGGCGTACTCTAGCGTGGCCGCATGGGTGCTGCTGCTCGTCGTCCTGTTGTTCAAGCCATCGGGGCTCCTGGGCACCCGGACCCAGCGCGAGTCGATCTAGCCGGGGACGAGGGTGATGGTCGATCAGTCGGTGTTCGTGCTGCTGGGCATCAACATCCTGATGGGCTGGAGCTTCTACGTGATGCTGATGTCCGGCCAGTTCTCGTTCGGCAACGCGGGCTTCATGGCGCTGGGCGCCTACACGGCGGGGATCGCCACCGTGAAGCTCGGGCTTCCCTACATCGTGGGGCTGCTGCTGGCTGTGATCGTCGGCGCCGTGGTGGGCTGGCTCGTTGGGCTGCCGGCGCTACGCATGCGTGGCGTGTATCTGGCGCTGGCCACCATCGCCTTCGCCTTCCTGGTCGAGAACGTCTTCATCAACCTCGAGTACACCGGCGCGCAGACGGGCTTCTACGGCCTCACTGGGACCACGCTGCCCGTGGTGTACCTCTGCGTCGCGGCGCTGGGCCTGCTGCTCCTGCGACTGCAGCACTCGCGGCTCGCCAAGTCGCTTCAAGCCGTGCGGGAGCACGAGGTCGTGGCCAGTACCCTGGGGCTGAACACCACCTACTTGAAGCTGCTGTCGTTCAGCACGGGGGCGGCGTTCGCCGCCCTGGCGGGCGCGCTGTACGGGCACTACATCTACTTCATCTCTCCGGAGCTATTCGGCTTCTTCCAATCGGTCTGGCCGGCGTTCTACGTGGCCATCGGTGGCGCGGGTACGGTCGTTGGTCCCGTGCTGGGGGCGGCCATTGTGACGCTGCTGCCCGAGTACTTCCAGCCGCTGAGGGAGTGGCGGCTGCTGGTGTTCGGCCTGACGGTGATGGCGCTGATCGCGCTGCGCCCGCAAGGGCTATACACCCCGTATCTGCAGCGGCGGCTTGGCACGTTGCTGGCGGCGTGGTGGCCCGGTCGCCGGCGAGCCGCGAGGCCGTCGCCAGCGGCGGCATGTGGCGACGCGCCGCCGGGCGCTATTGAAGCGAGAGGAGAGAGCCCATGAGGCCCACGGTGCAGGCGCTGCGCGGATTGCTCCCCGCCCTGGCGCTGATCTTGAGCGCTTGCGCGTCCGGGGGGGGCGGTGGCACGGCCAGCGGGGCGGCGCCGCTGGCGGCCAAGCCCGCCGAAGCTCCGGCCGCCAATCCGGCCCCCGCCCAGGGGCAGGCAGCCGGCGGCCTCAGCGGACCGCCGGTGCGGATCGGCTTCATCGCGCCCCTTAGCGGCCCCGTCGCGCCGTACGGCGCGGCGCTGAAGTACGCCCCCGCCCTGGTAGTGAAGGAGACCAACGCCACGGGCGGGATCAACGGGAGTCCCTTGGAGTTGGTGACCATCGACAGCCCCAACAACCCGAACCAGACGGTGACGGGGCTGCGGCGGCTGGCGAACGAGGACCGCGTGGTAGCCCTGCTGGGCCCGTATTACACGGGCGAGATGCAGGCCGCGGTACCGATGCTGAAGGAGCTGAAGCTCCCGCTGCTGCCGCTCACCCCCGCAGCGACCCATCCGGGCGTGGTGGAGCTGAACGAGTGGGCATTCCTGGCGGACAGCTCCGAGGAGCGCACCGTCTCCATCGCGCTCGATGCTTTCCAGAAGGTGTATCCCAACGTGCGCCGCATAGTGGTGGTCGGCGACTCTCAGACCGCGGTGACGGCGGTCACCCTGCGCGACGTTTGGCCCAAGGTCTTGCCGGAGCGCGGGTACGAGATCGTGGACACGATCACCTTCCAGTTCAGCACCAGCGACTTCAGTCCCATCGCCACACGGATCCGGGCCTCGGGCGCCGAAGGCATCGCCCTGAGCGCGCTCTCCCCCGCCGCCCCGAGCCTGCTCCAGGAGTTGGAGCGCCAGGGGACGCGGCTACCCGTGGTGACCTCGGCGCATCTCCACACGGTGCCGCCGCTGCCCAAGATCCTGGGCAAGACCGCCGATGGCATGATCCAGACGTTCTTCTACAGTCCGGCGTTGGCCGACCAGCCCCGCGTGCGAGAGTGGCTGACGAAGTACGAGGCGGAGATCCGGGCGGAAAACCCGAGCGCCGACATCGGCGACATTGGGTTTGCCTGTGAGATCCAGACCTATGACGACGCCTCGATCCTGGTGCAGGCGATGCGCAACGCGGGGATCAACGGCAGTACTCCGGTCGCGGAGGCCCGGGAGCGGACGCGGCAGGCGCTCATGAACCTCAAGAACTTCCCGGGGGTCCTCCAGCCGAAGGAGATCACGGCGGAGGGCCGTGTGACCTGGGACTTCTACCCGCTCATCGCCCAGGACGGCGCGTGGCGCCCGATCCCACAGTGAGGGACGGCCATAGCTTCTGGTGGCCGGAGACGACAGGCCCGTTGACGAGCGCGCCGTGGGGGACTGCGAGGGCGTGATGCGGTGCTTAGCTCTGGTGCCTTGCTGAATGGGCTGGCCCGCTCCCGGGCAGCTCTGCCAGCTCGTAGCCGTACCGCGCCATGGCTTCCCGCAGACGTGGCAGATCGGGGGCAGCGGGCGGTGGGAGGGCCCGCTGGCCCGCCGGCTCGCCGACTTCGGCCGCGAAGCGCTCGAATTGGGCAGGCGCGGTGATCTGGAGCAGGCGCGCGGGCGCCGCACTGGACACGACGAAGCTGTGGGCGATCCCGCGCGGCAGCCAGATGAAGGCGCCACGGTCCGCCAGCCAGGTGCGGTCGCCGCACGATACAGTGAGTTGGCCCTCCAGGATGTAGAAGGCTTCGTCCTCCCAGCGATGGAGGTGGCGGGGCGGCCCAAACCCCGGCGGCGCCAACTGCTCGACCACGGTCAGGGCCCCGCCTGTCTGCGGGCCCCCGGCCTTGATCGTCAAGAGCGTGCCAAGGAACCAGAGGCCCTCGCCCTCCTCGGCCGACAACACGTACCCGGACGCGTCGCGCTGCATGGCGCACTCCTTCCGCTCACCGCACCGTCCCTGAATTGGTGGACCCAACCCTCAACGGGCGATGCGCTAGCATCGCACAGGCGATGCCGCCTGGCAAGGGGCGCCGCGGGGGAGGCAACGGGAGCGGTGGCCCCGATCGCTCAGCGCGCGGGCAGACCGAGGAATTCGCGGACCGCGGCGACCAGCGCCGGGGCGTTGTCCTCCTGCACGGCGTGGCCCGCGCGGGGGATCTCGACCAGCCGGCCATCGCGCAGCGCGCCTACCATGCGCTCGGCCATCTCACGCGGCAGGATGGGACTCTCGGCGCCGCGCACCACCAGCGTGGGGCACTGGATCGCCCGCACCACCTCCCAGTAGTTGCCCTCCGCCGGGCTCGGGCCCCACAGCAGGCCCTCGTGCCACTTCCAGACGTACTTGCCGTCCTCCCGTTGGCGCACGGAATGGGCCGCCACCCGCTGCCGGTAGTCCTCGGGCGGATACGGGTCCTGCGCGCGCAGGAAGTCGGCCACCTGCTGCACCGAGTCGAAGACGCCCGGGTCCTCCGGGGCATCGGGCCGCGGCGGCAGCGGGGGCGGTGCCTCAGGGCCGATGTCCACGATCACCAGCCGCGGGACCATCTCCGGGTGCCGTGCCGCGTAGAGCATCGCGTTGCGCCCCCCCATGCTCATGCCCACGAGCACGAAGGGCGGCAGCGCCAGCGCCCGGACGAACCCCTCCAGGTCGCGGACGTACAGCTCGGGGCCGTACTCCGTCGCGGGGTCGCTATCGCCGTGGCCCCGCTGGTCCACCGCGAGCACGCGGTAGTCGCGCGCGAACTCGGGCGCGAACAGGTCCCAGGTGCGGGCGTGGGCCATGAACCCGTGCAGCAGCACCATCGCCGGCGCCTGCGGGTCGCCCCACTCGACGTAGTGCAAGGTGAGGTCGCCCACGTTCGCACGCCCGTCGCGCGGCTCGCTCTGGCTCATCGCTCGCTCTCCCTCTCGTGTGAGGCTGGTGTGTTAGCGGTCGAACACCACCACCGAGCGCAGGGTCTCGCCGCGCTCCATGGCGTCGAACGCCGCCTGGACATCCCCGAGCCCGATGCGCCGCGTGACCAGCTCGTCCAGCAGTAGCTCGCCCTTGAGGTACCAGTCCACGAGCATCGGGAAGTCGCGCGTGGGCAGGCAGTCGCCGTACCAACTCGGCTTGAGCGCGCCGCCGCGCGAGAACAGCCACTGCAGGTCGAGGGGCAGCACGCTGCCCGCCGGGGGGACGCCGATGAGCACGGCGACGCCCGCCAGGTCGCGGGCGGCCAGCACCTGTTGCAGCACCTGCGGGTGTCCCACGCACTCGAAGGCGTAGTTCACCCCGTAGCCGTCGGTGAGCGCGCGGATCTGCTCTACCGGGTCGCCGTCCGTGGCGTTTACCGTATGGGTGGCGCCGAAGCGCTGCGCCCACTCCAGCTTGCGCGGCTCGATGTCCACCGCGATGATCTTCGCGGCATGGGCGAGCCGCGCACCCTGGATCACACTGGTGCCCACGGCGCCCGCGCCGAACACGGCCACCGTGCTGCCCGGCCGCACCTGCGCCGTGTACAGCACGGCGCCGACGCCCGTCATGACGCCGCAGGCGATCAGACACGCTTGCGCGGGAGGGATCTCGCGCGGCACGGGGATCGCCTGCGCCGCATGCACGACGGTGTGCGTGGCGAAGGTGCCGAGGCCCATGATGGGCGGCGGGTAGCGGCCATCAGGGGTGTGTTGACGGGGCTGGCCGTTGAGGCTAGCGGCGCAGTAGTGCAGCTGGCCGATCCGACAGAAGCGGCAGGCGCCGCACGGCGCGCGCCAGGCCAGTATGACATAATCGCCAACGCGGGGCTGCGTGACGCCCGGGCCGACGGCCTCCACGACCCCGGCCCCCTCGTGGCCCAGTAGGAGCGGCAGCTCGCCGATGTAGCCCTTCTGGATGTGCAAGTCCGTGTGGCACACACCGCTGGCCTCGATACGCACCAGCACCTCGTGGGGGCCGGGCTCGTCGATCTCCAGCAGCTCGGGTGCTACCGGGACGCTGGCTTGCCAGGCGATGACTCCCTGTCCCTGCACGGCCATACCCGCCTCCTCCCCGCGCTGAGCCTGCGCTCGCCGCGATTATAGCCCGCTACCGGCTGAGGAAGGCGTATTGGCCCTTGTCCAGGCGCACGGTGAGCCGGCCGCCGTCGGCTTGCAATGGGCGCAACGGTACACCCGAGGGGTCGGCCTGCCACCCCTGGCCGCTGAAGGTGAGCTGGGCTTCGGCTTGTAGCTGGCCAGCGAGGGTATAGAACAGCGCGTCGCTGGCCGTGGCCACGTAGTAGCCTTGGCGGAGCGGCTGCGCCAGGCCGAGCACGCGCTGCCACAGCGCCACCCGCTCGCTGCTGTCGGGCTCGGCGAACGCCTCCTCTAGCCGGTCGCCATCGACGTACTGCGCCTGAGCGCCGAGTACTCCGCTCAGCGCGCGCAGTGCCACCACCGTGCCGCCTTGGGCCAGGTAGGCTTGTAGGGCGGCCAAGTCCGCGTCGGCGAGGTCCCGGGGTGCCCGGGCCAGCACCAGGATCGCACTGATGCGGCTGAGGTCCTCACCCGCCAGCGAGCCGACGACAGCAGCCGGCACGTTGTTGCGCGCGAGCGCGATGAGCCGGTGCAGGTCGTAGAAGTGGAAGCGGAACGGATCCACTTGGCGATCGGCGCCGAGCTGCCGCCAGGCGGCACGATCGGGCGCTAGCACCAGCACGCGGGCCTGCCCGGGCGGGCTGGCCATGATCTGCCGGAGCCGCGGGAACGTCTCGGACACCCGCGCGAACATCACGTCCGGGTCGTAGCTGGTCTGGTGGGTGTCGTTGTAGAGGCCCTGCCCCACGACGTTGTAGTTCCACACCGCGATGCCCTGCAGCCAGCCGCCCATCTGCCGCGCCAGGAGCGCTAGATAGTAGGCGTTGGCGACGGCGTCGGCGACATTGGCGGGCTGGGCACTTGCCTGGGCCAACCCCCAGCTATTGCCCGTCGACCACAGCCAGAACGGCTTCTGATAGCGCGCCGAGTAGTGCGCCGCCGTGCGCACCAGGTGGAACAGGCGCACCAACTCCGCGTCGTCGATCGGCATATCGTACGGGCCGTCGCGCGGGTACGCATCGAAGGTCGGCACGAAGTTGGCGGGGGTGCGTGAAAACAGCGATTCGAGGTGCGGCAACTGCATGTGGACCCGCAGGGTTGCGCCCTCGAACGACATCGTCACGGCCAGGTCCGGCGCCAACTCCGCCCACTGCTGGGCGCTCCAGATGGCGTACTCGACGATGTAGCGCGACTGGAACTCGCCCAGACGCAGCACCCGCTCGGGGTCCGTGCCCACCTCCGCGAACCCGTAGCCCGTCTCACGGCGGAACGCCTCGTCGGCCCAGGGCGAGAAGTCTCCGCCCGAAGGCTCGTCGGCCAGGTTCAGCATCACGATCACGTCGCGGAACGGGCGCACGAACCGGGCGTTGACCCATTCGTAGTAGCGGCGGATGTCGCGCCGGTAGTCGGGCGAGTAGAACGAGGCGTTGGAGACGGCGGTGGTGTAGTTGACCCCGCCCCGGCTCTCCAGGCGGAGCGAGTCAGGATGGGCGGCGTCCCAGAAGCTGCCCATCTGGCTCTGGTAGCCGATGGGCAAGACGGCCTTCAGGCCCTGTGCGCGTACCGCGCGCAGCATCCGCTCCTGCGCCTGCACGATGGCCAAGGCGTCCTCGCGCCGTGGATCGGCCTCGTTCTGCAGTGCCTCGAACACCGCATAAGACAGACCCGGCTCGCTGCTCTGGGCATCTACCTCCCCAGGGTTGTTGTGGCCGATCCAGACCACATTGGCCCCGGCCGCCTTCTGGCGAGCGACAGCCTGCTGCATCGCCTCGGCCGACATCCAGGGGTAGGCGACCGTCGCCCAGCCGGCGTAGCGTGGCCCGCGCTCATCGCTCTGGGGCCGGTCGGGGGCGGGAGTGGGCCC
>JADGHJ010000192.1 GCA_019686175.1 Chloroflexota bacterium
GCCTACATCTTCGTCGCCCCCACCCTGCCGCCGCAGCCCACCGGCATCCCCTCCTCCGCGCGCTGGGTCCCGGCCACCTCTCGCGGCGCCGCGGGGGCTGGTGCGCCAGCGTTCGTCAGCGACCTCGCCGGTCCCCTGCCGCCCAGCCCGCCGCGCGAGCCGGCCATCGCCGCCCCGGCGCCGAGCGGCTTCGTCGACCTGGCCGATATCTGGATGGGCCGCGACGGCGTGCTGGTCGTGCAGGCGGATGGCCAAGCGCAACTATTGTGGTGGGAGCCCCGCGCCTGCGCGGCCGAGGCCGCTGAGCCCTGTGAGCGCGGGGCGGATCTGCAGGGCCGGGCCGCCCTGGCCCTGCGCTGGCGCGATGCGGCGCGGGTGGTGGCGGAGGTCCAGACCACAACGGACGACCGCGTGGTGGTGTCGGGCGTGGCCATCCTGCGCCTGCGCCCGGACGGCGTCCTCGAGCTGTGGCCCGCGGGCCAGGATGGACCCCGCGCGTACTGCAACGAGCGGTTGTGGCGCGAGCAGCCGGCGGTCGCCCGCGAGGCGTGTGGCAATGAGTCGTCAGCCCGCGCGCCCTAGGGCATGGGCCACCGTGCCCCCGTGGGACGCCGCTGGCGCACACGCCGCGACCACGTCGGTACAATAGGCTGACGCTCGTGAAGTGTCGCGCGACCTCTTGGACGCGGGCCGGGCGGAGGGGCATGTCACTGGAAGACCTGCGCGAACTGCGCGGCTACCGCCGCCTGTTCGGCATCACGAACCTCCTGGTGTTGTGCGCCTTCCTACTCTGGGCGTACTTCTCCCTCGACTTGTCCGCCCAGGCCGGTCCCGCGATCGTGGTGGCCGCCTGGGCGCTGTTCACGCTCGGCTACCACGGCCTCCTGCCCGACCGCCGTTTCACGCGGCGGATGCTGTTCTACGGCAGCCTGATCGACATCCTGTTCGCGACCATGCTGCTGTGGTTCTCCGGCGGCGAGGCCAGCCCCTTCTTCTTCGTCTACCTGCTGGTGATCCTCGCCGCAGCCCTGACCCTCGGCCTGCGCCCCTGCTTCGCCCTGGCCGCGCTCGCCTCCGGCCTGTACCTGGTGGTCGCCTCCTTCGCCCTGAGCCAGATGCTCTCCCTCCCTGCTGAGTTACGTCAGGAGGTGCTCCGGCTGGTCGCCGGCCCGGCCGGGGCGGGATCGGGCGCGCCTCTCGGGCTCGTGAGCTGGTCCTCGCTGGCGGGCCAGGCGCTGTTCAGCGGCCTCTCGCGCGTGTGGGCCAACATCGCCGCGCTCTGGCTCACCGCCTACGTGGCCGCCTTCTTCGCCCAGGAGACGGCGCGCGTTCGCCAGAGCATCCAGGAGGCCCGGGAGAAGGTCGAGGCCTTCTCCCGCATCGATTGGCTCACGGGGTTGTACAACCGGCGCCACTTCCACTACCTGCTCAGCCAGGAGATCAGCCGTGCCGAGCGCTATGCCCGTCCCCTGTCGCTGGCGCTGATGGACTCCGACAATTTGAAAATCGTCAACGACACCTACGGTCATCAGGCCGGCGATCACCTGCTCGCCACCCTGGCGGGCCTGCTCCGCACCGAGACGCGCCTGTCGGACACCGTGGTACGCTATGGTGGCGATGAGTTCGTGATCCTGCTGCCCGACACCGACCCGGTCGGCGCGCGCTTCCTGGCCGAGCGCCTGCGCGCGGCGGTGGAACAGGCCGAGTTCGGCTGGCAGAACCAACGCATTCCGATCAGCGTCACCATCGGCCTGGCGTCGCTGCCGCAGGATGCCATCGACGGCGCAACGCTCATCGCGCGGGCCGACGCCGCGCTGTACGTCGGCAAGCGCGCGGGCCGCAACCGGGTGGTCACCTACCCGGAGGCGCGCGCCAGTCAACAACTGGCAGTCGCCCCCGGCGAGCGCCAGTTGCAGCAAGCGGAGTAGCCCATGGCTGAGCTGCTCGTGACCGGCGGCGTGGTGGTCACCCTCGACGCGCGCCGGCGCATCATTCGCGACGGGGCGGTGGCCATCCGCGATGGGCGCATCGTCGCCGTGGGCAAAGCGACCGCGCTAGCACCCCAGTTTCCCACGGCGGAGCGCATCGAGGCCGCGGACCACATCGTGCTGCCCGGCTTCATCGACACGCACCAGCACGCCACCCAGATGCTCGCCAAGGGCCTCGCCGACGACTGCACCTTCTGGCAGTGGTGCTACGAGCGTATCTTCCCGTACGACGCCGCGCTCAGCGAGGAGGACGTGTACTGGGGCGCGCTACTGCACGGGCTGGAGCTAGTGCGCAGCGGCATCACCTGTTTCGCCGACCCGGGCGGTCCCCACCCGGAGGCGGTCGCGCGCGCCGTGGCCGAGGTGGGCCACCGCGCCGTGCTATCGCTGCACACCTGGGATCGCTCGCCCGCCGACCGCCCGCTGCCGGAGGCCGTGCGCAGCCCCAGCCCCGCCGCGGCGCTCGCCGCCACTCGCCGCTTCATGGACGCCTGGGACGGCCAGGCGGGCGGACGTATCCGCGTGTCTGCCGCGGTGCGCACCCTCACCAACGCTAGCCCGGAGCTGCTCCGCGCCATGCTCGCTCTCGCCCGCGAGCGCGATACGATCGTCCAGCTCCACGCCGCCGTATCCGACAGCCACAACCAGTGGGTCCAGGCCGAGACCGGCCGCACGCCTATCCGCTACCTCGCCTCGCTCGATGCGCTCTCCGACCGCTGGCTGCTCGCGCACTGCGCGCGCATCGACGACGAGGAGGTGCAGCTCCTCGCGCGGGCGGGCGCCAAGGTGGCGCACTGTCCCGGCTCCAGCCTGCACAGCGCCTACGGCGCCGTGGCGCAGGGCAAGATCCCCGAGTTGCTCGCCGCGGGCGTCACCGTCGCCCTGGGCTGCGACGCTGTGGCCAGCAACAATCGCATCGACATGTTCCAGGAGATGTTCCTCCTGGCCGGGGGACAGAAGGATGCCCGCCGCGACGGCGTGATCTTCCCGGCGGAGCAGGCACTGGAGATGGCCACCCGCGCCGGCGCGAGCGCGCTGCTGGCCGCCGATCAGCTCGGCTCCCTCGAGGTGGGCAAGCGCGCCGATCTGGTGCTGGTAGACGCCCGCGCTCCCGCGCTCACGCCGCTATACGATTTCGCGCTGGTGCCGGGGCTGGTCTACTGCGCCAGCAAGCACGACGTGGCCACGGTGATCATCGACGGTCGCGTCGTACTGCGCGACCGCCGCTTCCCGCACCTGGACGAGGCGCGTATCTTGGCCGAAGTACGAGCGCGGGCCCAGGCGCTGATCGAGCGCCTCGCGCTGCCTGTAGCCAGCCGCTGGCCCTGGGAATGAGGAGCTCGGCGATCCCGTGCTCGGGCAGCTCCATGGCCAGCGATCGTTCCTCTACGACGTCCTGGCGCTGCGGCCCGTTGGCCGCGGGGACGGCGGCTAGTGCCCCCTGGTCGCCGGTGACCCGCTTCCCGCATATTCCCGTGGGGCCGCTCACGTCCCCTCGGCGGTCACGACGCCGGGGAGGGCACGCTCCTTGCTGGCCCACTGCAGCTTTCAGTCGCAGCGGCGGCCGGCCCGCTGCAGCCTGCAAGCTGCCCGCGGGTAGCCCCTGCGGAGGCAGTACGCGGAGGCACTGCGCGATGAACCCACAGTCTGGCCTGATGCCCAGCGGTGTCCCTGGCCTCGACTCGCTCCTGGGCGGCGGGCTGCCAACGCGCGGCATCGTGTTCGTTCTCGGCGCGCCCGGCACGGGCAAGACCGTGCTGCTCCAGCAGCTCGCCTTCGCCGCCGCGCGCGACGGGCGCCGGGCGCTGTACTTCTCGGGCCTGTCCGAGCCGCACGACCGCCTCCTTGAGCACCTGCGCCCGTTCACCTTCTACGACGAGCAGCTCGTGGGCCGCGGGGTCCAGCTCCTGAGTCTGGCCTCGACGGTCACCGAGGGCTCGCAGGACGCGGTGAGCACGATCATCGCCACGATCCGCGAGACCCACAGCCAGATGGTGCTCATTGATGGCTTCCGTGGCCTCAGGAACCTGCTCGGCGATGACGCGGCCGTGCTCCGGTTCTTGTACACCTTGGGCGCTCAGGTCGGTCTCTTGCGGGGCTTGCTGGTGGTCGCCATAGAGGGCAATCCGCGGGCCGAGGGCTTCTTCCCCGAGCTGACCACCGGCGACCTGATCCTCGGGCTGCACTTCGAGCGCGCACGCATCGGCCACCGCCGGTACATCGAGGTGCTCAAGCGCCGGGGCGCCGCCCCGCTCATGGGCCTACACTCGTTCACCATCGACCCCGCGGGCATCCGGTGCTTCCCCCAGTTCGAGCTGACGGTATCGCGGGACGACACCCCGTTCGACCCCGCCCGGCGCGCGCCGTTCGACCTGCCGGAGCTGGACGCGCTGCTCGCCGGCGGTCTGACACAGCGCACGACTACCATCGTGGTCGGCAGCCCGGGCATCGGCAAGACGATGCTCAGCCTGCAGTTCGTCGCGGCCGGGCTGGCGCGTGGCGAGCCGGCGCTGTACGTGGGCTTCCGCGAGTCGCGCTCCCAGCTGGCCGCCAAGGCCGCCGCCCTCGGGCTCGACCTCGCTGCAGCCGTCGCACGTGGCCAGGTCCAGTTGCTCACTGAGTGGCCCATCGTCTTCGATCCGGACATCCTCGCCCACGACCTGCGGCAGGCGATCACCACTATAAGCGCCCGGCGGCTCGTGATCGACTCTCTGACCAACCTGGAGGAGGCGCTCGGCCACGAGCGCCTCGAGGCGTACCTGGCCGCGCTCGCGGCGCTGCTGCGGCAGCAGGGCGTCACAGCGCTCATCACTCAGGAAGCCCCGCGGGTGTTCGGCGTCGATCTCGATCTCGCCCGCCTGCCGCTGTCGTACCTGGCGGAGAACGTGCTCCTGCTGCGCTTCGTGCGCCACCGCGGGGAGCTGCGCCGGATCCTGGCCGTCCTGGAGATGCGCTTCTCCGAGCACGACCGCACCTTCCACGAGTTCACGCTCGACCAGGGCCAGCTCCGCGTGCTCGGTCGCTACGAGGGCGCGCTCGGCCTCCTCGACGCGCTGGGCCAGCGTGACGCGGCGCCGTGATGATCCCCTGCAGCGCCGGCGCCGGCCGATCCCGATGTGTAGCACGGAGGAGCGGGTCCGCTACCCTGGTTTGTGGCGCGGCAGACGTCCATTGGCGCCCGAGCCACGGCACCCGCATAATGAAGCCGCCCCGCGGGAGTAGAGCGATGCCCAGCGAAGAGCGCTTGCAGGACCGCCTCGCCTGGCTGCGCCGGCTACGCACGGTGCGCCGCTTCCGTCCCGACCCGCTGCCCGAGCCCGCGCTGCGCGACATCCTCGAAGTGGCACGCTGGACCGGCAGCGCCAAGAATCTCCAGCCCTGGGAGTTCGTGGTGGTACGCGACCGGACGATGTTGGAGCGCCTGAGCCAACTCGACGGGTTCGTCTGGCACCTCGCGGGCGCCGCGGCCGGCATCGTCCTGGTCATGGCCGGCGATCCGCAGCGGCGCGCCCAGGAGACCTTCGACGAGGGCCGGCTGAGCGAGCGCATCCAGCTCGCCGCCTGGGCCTACGGTATCGGCTCCAGCATCGGCTGGCTAGTGGGCGACGGCCAGACCGAAGCCAAGCGCTTGCTGGGCATCCCGCCCGAACGACTGGTGCGCACCACCCTCTCGCTCGGGTATCCGGCCGCGGGCGAGCAGCCCACCAGTGTCATCCGTGGGCGCAAGCCGCTACACGAACTGACACACTACGAGCGCTACGGCCAGCGGTGACCGGCCGCTGCCGCCCCCATGGTGGCGCATCGTGACCCTGACAGGAGGTGGAGGATGGCCGAGGCCGACTACTCCCGCTTGCCGGCAGATCTGCCCGTGCCGGTCGACGACGGCGCCTGCGCGCATCTCCCGGGCACCCTGTTGCCCGCGGTGCTGCTGCCCTCCACGACAGGCACCGCGATCGAGCTGGCACGCTGGCCCGGCCGCCTCGTGGTGTACTGCTACCCGATGACAGGGCAGCCCGGTGTCCCGCTACCCCCGGGTTGGGACACGATTCCGGGAGCCCGCGGGTGCACGCCGCAGGCCTGCGCATTTCGCGACCACTACGCCGAGCTCCGCGCCCTCGGCGTGGAGGTGTTCGGCCTCAGTACCCAGGACACGGCTTCCCAGCGCGAGGCACGCGAGCGCTTGCACTTGCCCTTCCCCCTGCTCAGCGACCACCAGCTCCACTTCGCGCGCGCCCTGCGGCTCCCCACCTTCGAGGTCGAGGGCCGGGCCTTCCTCAAGCGCCTCACGCTCATCGCCCGCGATGGCCGGATCGAGCATGTCTTCTACCCCGTGTTTCCGCCGAACCAGAACGCCGAGCAGGTCGTTCAGTGGCTGCGCGAGCATCCGTAGGCACGGGTGCGCGGCCTACCGCGCGCCGTAACGCGATCGCGACGGCGCGCAGGGCCTCTGCTCGCCCCATCGCACGGTATGCTGACGGTGCGATGGCTGGACAGTCCCATGCGCGCCACTCCTCCAACGCCTCGCTCGCGCCGGCGGCTGGCGCCGGGGCCTCTCCAGGCCCCACGGAGATGCCAGCGCTGGCCGAGGCCCTGGCCGCCTTCGCCGCCACCCTCGCGGGCAAGTCGCCCCACACCGCACGGACCTATGCCACTGGGCTTGACCGGCTGCAAGAGTACCTCTCGGCCCGAGGGGTCGCCGCCGACACACCAACCGCCCTGCTGCCCGGAGACCTACTGGAGGGCTACTATACCTGGCTGGTGGCGCGCTTCGGGCGCGGCGCCCGCAGCACCCACCAGACATACCTCGCGGCTGCCCGCGCCTTCCTGCGCTTCCTCGAGCGCCGGCGCTGGGGGCCGCGCGCCGCCTCCTTCGAGCAGCAGCGCGAGGCGCTGCGCGCCGTGCTCGCGCGCGGGAGCTATCGCACGCCGCGCATCGACCAGGGCCTGCCGCTGCTCGTCGCCTACGTCCTCGAGTTGCCCTTGCCGCCCACCGGAGAAGCGCATCGGCCGCGCCGGTTGGAGCTGCTGCGCGACCGCGCGCTGCTACTCACGCTGTACGGCACGGGCCTGCGGCGCGCGGAGGTGGCCGCCCTCAGCCGGCGCGACGTGGAGGACGGCTGGGCCGACCGCGCCCTCATTACCGGCAAGGGCAACAAGGAGCGCGTCGTTTTCTTCGATCCCGACAGCCTGGCGGCCATCCGCACCTACCTGGCGGAGCGCGCCGATCACTTTGCGCCTCTGTTCCTGCGCCACGATCGGGGTCGGGGCCAGCCCGGCCCGGGCGGCGAACGCTATCGCCTGTCGGCCCAATCGATCTACGACATCGTGAAGCGGTACGCGCGCGCCGTCGGCGTCCACGCCAGCCCACACGCCTTCCGCCACCAGAAGGCATCACAACTCCTCAACGCCGGCGCGCAGCTCGCCGAGGTGCAGGACCTGCTCGGCCACGCCTCGCCGGAGACTACCAAGCGCATCTACGCCCACTACGAGACGAGCCACCTCAAAGCGACCTTCGACCGCTGCAGCGTGCCGGCCGTCGAGCTGGCGCGCCGGGTCCGCGCGCGCCGCACGGAGTAGCGCCCCGCTCTCCCGCGCTGTCCGGCCGCTGTTTACAATTTCTGTCGAACCATCGTGTACTATCGTGGGTACCCCGAGGGCGGCGAGTAGGGTTCCCGTGTCTCTCGTGCCTCCTAGTCGAGACATGAGCGCGGGCGCTGTGTGGAGCGAGCGGGAAGGGAGCGGGCATGCGGCCGCAGGAACTGGTAGCGCGTATCGGGTCGGCACAATGGGCAACGATTCTGGCGACCGTGCGCCAGCACGATCGCGCCTTGTGGGACGATTTAGAGCAGGCCACGATCCGCGACCAGCGTATCCCGCCGAAATTATGGCGGCGCCTCGCGCCGAGCGAGCGCGAGGCGCGGATGCGGCAAGCGCTGCGGGCGCCCGACCTCGCCGCGCTCGGCCTGTGGGCCGCCTGGGCCTACCTGCGCCAGCGGCAGGCACCGCTGCTGGAAGCGCTGCGCGCCGAGCTGGATCTGCCAGATGTCGCGGCGCTGACCGAGGGCGCGCCGTTGCCCGTGCCTGCCCCGGAGCAGCTCGACGCCATCCTGCATCGCCTGGTGACCGAGTTTCCCTTCGCGGACGTTCTGCTGAGCCTGCAGGTGCTGGTCGCATTGGACCGGGCGTCGTGGCCCACGTTGAGAGAGCGACTGGCGGCATGGGAGCAAGCACCGCCGCCCGGGGCGCGGCTGGAGGCGCCCGAACCACCCGCGCCAGACGCACCGCCTCAGGATCGCGCCCCGGCTCCCGCAGCCCCGCCGGGGCCCGGGCCGGCGCCCGCCGCCCCTGCCCTCTCTCGGCCGCGCCGCGCTCGACCCGTGCTCCGTACCAAAGACGTCGAGCCGGCGCGCCCGAGGGCCTCGGCCGGCGCCGCTCCACCGGCCCATCCATCAGAC
>JADGHJ010000193.1 GCA_019686175.1 Chloroflexota bacterium
CGGGGCCGCGGGGCCGCCCCCGCGCCGGGGGGGGGGGCCCTCCGGGGGGGCCCCCCCCCACCACCAGTGCGCTCATGCCACCATTACTGGCAGGGGATGCCAAAACCTGATTTTAGCTCTCCCCCTCGGGCTTGTCAACCCCGCCCTGCTCCTCGAGGAACACGTTGGGCGGCAGCGGCTCCTCCAAGTCGGGCAGCTCCAAGCGGCCGAAGTCCAGTTCGCCCTCCCCGCGTGGCAGCTCGCCCAACGGCTCGCCCGCCTCGAACAGCGCCCGAGCCTCGGCGCGGGCCTCGGCCAGTCGCTGGCGCTCCTCGCGCGCCCGCAGCCGCGCCTCCAGCCCGGTGCCGGCGGGGATCAGCTTGCCGATGATCACGTTCTCCTTCAGCCCCATCAGGTGGTCCACCCGACCGCTGAGGGCCGCCTCGGTGAGCACCTTCGTCGTCTCCTGGAACGACGCCGCGGCCAGGAAACTGTCGGTGTTCAGCGACGCCTTGGTGACCCCCAGCAGCACGGGCTTGGCGGTGGCCGGCTCGCCGCCCTCGGCCAGCACCTGTCGGTTCTTCTCCTCGTACTCGAAGCGGTCCACCAGCTCGCCCGGCAGCAGGTCGGTGTCGCCGGCGATGTCCACCCGCAGGCGGCGCAGCATCTGCCGCACGATGATCTCGATGTGCTTGTCGTTGATGTTGACGCCCTGCGAACGGTACACCTCCTGGACCTCGTCCACCAGGTAGCGCTGTACCGCCTCGCGGCCCTGGATGCTAAGGATCTCCTGGGGGTCCTTCGCCCCCTCGGTGAGCTGCTCGCCGGCCGTGACCCGCACCTCGGCGATCTGGCCCGCCTGCTTCTGGCGCAGCGCCTCCTCCAGGCTGGCCCGGATGCGGGCGGCGGGCGGCACCTGGTACTCGCGTTGGTCGCGCTCCTCCGCGACGACCGCTACCACACCGTCGCGCACCTCGACCTGGCCGGACAGCGCGGCCACGATCGGCCGTCCATCCACGACCGCCAGCTCCTGGCCCTCCTGGACCCACTCGCCGTCGTGCACCTTAATCTCGCTGCCCGGGGGCACCTCGTGCTCGTCGCGGTACGTCTCCTGCGAGGTCACGCGCAGCACACGCGAGCCGTCGTCGTGGCGGATCACCTCCACCACGCCGTCGATCTCGCTCAGCACCGCCTTGCCCTTCGGCACGCGGGCCTCGAACAGCTCCTCCACGCGGGGTAGACCGCTGGTGATGTCCTGCCCGGCCACACCGCCCGTGTGGAACGTGCGCATCGTGAGCTGGGTGCCCGGCTCACCGATCGACTGCGCGGCCACGATCCCGACCGCGTCGCCGATCCGCGCCATGCGCCGCGTACCCAGGTGCCAGCCGTAGCAGCGCTGGCACACGCCGTGGCGCGACTCGCACACCAGCGGCGAGCGCAGGTACACGGCCCCCACGCCCGACTGGGCGATGAGGTCGCGGCGCGCCTCGTCGATCTCGTCGTTGCGGTCCAGCAGCACCTCGCCGGTCTCCGGGTGGATCACCGGCTGGGCGAGCACCCGGCCGATGAGCTGCTCCAGCCGCAGGCTCCGCTTCTCGCGGTCGTTGAGGTCGTGGATCAGGATCCCCTGATCGGTGCCGCAGTCCTCATCGTAGATGATGATGTTCTGCGCCACGTCGATCAGGCGCCGCGTCAGGTAGCCGGAGTCGGCCGTGCGGATGGCCGTATCGGCGAGGCCCTTGCGCGCGCCGTGTGTCGAGAGGAAGTACTCGAGTACCGACAGCCCGCTGCGGAACGACGAGCGGATCGGCAGCTCGATGATGCGCCCCGACGGGTCGGCCATCAGGCCGCGCATGCCCGCCATCTGGGAGATCTGCTGCAGGTTCCCCTTGGCACCCGAGCGCGCCATGATGCTGACCGAGCCGAAGGGATCGAGCGCCTTGTCCACCATCTTGGTGATCTCGTCCTTCGTCTCCGTCCACACCTTGACGACGTCGGCGTAGCGCTCCTCGTCGGTGATCAGGCCGCGCTGGTAATCGCGCTCGATGCGCGCCACCTCGGCCTCGGCCTGGCGCAGCAGCTCCTCCTTCTCCGGCGGGATCTTGATGTCGCCGATGGCGATCGTGATCCCCGAGCGCGTGGCGTAGGAGAACCCCAGCCGCTTGATCGCGTCGAGCACGTTCGCCGTCACGTGGTTGCCATAGCGGCGGATCAAGCGACCCACCAGCCGCTTGAGCTCGGCTTTGTCGAACAACTGGTTCAGGCTCTCGGCGTCCTCGGGGTCGTTGGTGAACGGCAGCTCCTCGACCCCGGCCTCACGCAGGACGCTGTTGATCGCGTCGGCAAAGATCAGCCGTCCCACGCTGGTGCTGATCAGCACGCCGTGTCCGTTCCGCGCGCCGTTGGCGCCGTTGCCGCCGTTGCCACCGGCCGCCGCCTCGGGGATGCGCACCTTGATCGAGGCCTGGAGGTGGATCTGCCCCAGCTCATGCGCGAGCATCGCCTCGACCGGGTCGGCGAACACGCGCCCCTCGCCGCGCATACCGGCCCGAATCGTCGTCAGGTAATAGCAGCCGAGCACCATGTCCAGCGTCGGCGCCGTGATCGGCTCGCCGTTCGACGGCTGCAGCAGGTTGTTCGTCGAGAGCATCAGCTCGTACGCTTCCCGCTTGGCCGCCGCCGATAGCGGGACGTGCACGGCCATCTGGTCGCCATCGAAGTCGGCGTTGAACGCCGCGCACACCAGCGGATGGATCTGGATGGCGCTGCCGTCGATCAGCACCGGCTCGAACGCCTGGATGCCCAGGCGGTGCAGCGTCGGCGCGCGGTTGAGCAGCACCGGGTGCTCGTGGATGACCTCCTCGAGCACGTCCCACACCTCGTCGCGCACGCGCTCGACGAACCGCTTGGCGCTCTTGATGTTGTGGGCGAGCTGGCGCTCGACCAGCTTGCGCATGACGAACGGCTTGAACAGCTCGAGCGCCATCCGCTTGGGCAGGCCGCACTGGTGCAGCTTGAGATCCGGGCCGACCACGATGACCGAGCGGCCCGAGTAGTCGACGCGCTTGCCCAGCAGGTTCTGGCGGAAGCGGCCCTGCTTGCCCTTGAGCATGTCGCTGAGCGACTTCAGCTTGTGGTTGCTCGAACCACTCACCGCGCGGCCGCGCCGGCCGTTGTCGATCAGCGAGTCGACCGCCTCCTGGAGCATGCGCTTCTCGTTGCGCACGATGATCTCGGGCGCCCCCAGCTCCTGCAGCCGCTTGAGCCGGTTGTTGCGGTTGATCACGCGGCGGTACAGGTCGTTGAGGTCCGAGGTCGCGAAGCGGCCACCGTCGAGCTGGACCATCGGCCGCAGGTCGGGCGGCAGCACCGGCAAGATGGTCAGGATCATCCACTCGGGCCGGTTGCCCGACTTGCGGAACGCCTCCACGATGCGCAGGCGCTTGGTCGCCTTCTTGCGCCGCTGGCCCGAGTGCTCCTGCGTCTCGCGCCGCAGCTCCATCGCCAGCTCATCGAGGTTGATGTTCTTGAGCAGCTCGCGGATCGCCTCCGCGCCCATGCCCGCCTTGAAGATCCGGCCGCAGCTCTCCAAGTAGTCGCGGTACTCGGTCTCCGTGAGCGACATCATGCGCTTGAGGCTGTCGATCTTAGCCTTGCGCGCCTCGGCCTGCGCCCGGAGCTGGTCGGCCAGGCTGACCAGCTTCGCCTCGAGCTGCGCGCGCTCATGGGCGATGGTGTCGCGCTCCGCCGCCTCCAGATCCGCCAGGCGCTGGCGATCGCGCTCCTCCTCCATGGCCGCGTCGGTGCGCAAGCGGTCGCGGAACTCCCGCAAGCGCTCGTCGCCCTCGCGCAGATGGTCGGGCCGCACCGCGGCATCCTGCTCGACCACCGTCCAGTCCAGCGCCTCGACGCGTAGCGTCTCCTGGGCCACGCCGCCCGCGGCGATCCACTCCTCGAGCTGGGCGCGCTTCGCGGCCCACTCCTCCTCGGCGGCCGCCAGGCGTGCCTCGGCCTCCTCGCGACGCCGCGCGGCATCGGCCTCGATGCGCCCGCGGATCTCGTCGAGCTTCGCCTCCAGCGCATCGTCCAGCGCCGAGATGCGGTCCTGGATGGCGCGCTCCTCGCGCTCGATGCGCTCCTCGACGTCGGTATCGACCTGCGCCTTGGCCCGGGCGCGCGCCTCCTCGTTTACCTCGGTGACGATGTACTTGGCGAAGTAGAGCACTTGCTCCAGCGTGCGCGGCGTCACGTCGAGCAGCAGCCCGATGCGGCTGGGCGTGCCCTTAACGAACCAGATGTGGCTGACCGGCGACGCCAGCTCGATGTGACCCATGCGCTCGCGGCGCACCTTGGCCCGGGTGACCTCGACACCGCACTTGTCGCAGATGATGCCCTTGTAGCGCACCCGCTTGTACTTGCCGCAGGAGCACTCCCAGTCCTTGGTCGGACCGAAGATGCGCTCGCAAAACAGGCCGTCGCGCTCCGGCTTCAGGGTGCGGTAGTTGATCGTCTCGGGCTTGGTGACTTCACCGCGCGACCACGACCGGATCTGCTCCGGCGACGCCAGGGTAATGCGCACGGCGTTGAAATGATTGACTTCCAGCATCGATCTCTAACCCTCGTTCGTTTCCAGCCCACGGGCCTTCGCGCTCGGTCGGGGGGGGGGGGGGGGGGGGGCCCCCCCCCCCCCCGCCACCAGCGCTACTCGTCGAACCCGTCGCCGCGCTCGAAGCCCGAGATGTTGATGTTCATCGCGCGCAGCGTGTCGGGCGCGGACACATCCTCGACGAACGGGATGCCCTCCTCTTCCTCGTTGAGCACCTCGACCGCCAGGCCGAGGCTCTGCAGCTCCTTCACGAGCACTTTGAACGACTCGGGCACGCCCGGCTGGAAGATGTCCTCGCCCTTGACGATCGCCTCGTACGTCTTCACGCGGCCGACCACGTCGTCGGACTTGACGGTGAGGATCTCCTGTAGCGTGTGCGCGGCGCCGTAGGCCTCCAGCGCCCACACCTCCATCTCGCCGAAGCGCTGGCCGCCGAACTGCGCCTTGCCGCCCAGCGGCTGCTGCGTGATCAGCGAGTACGGCCCCGTCGACCGCGCGTGGATCTTGTCCTCCACCAGGTGGACCAGCTTCAGCATGTAGATCTGGCCCACGGTCACCGGCTGGTCGAACGGCTCGCCGGTGCGGCCGTCGAACAGCGTGATCTTGCCGTCGGTCGGCAGCCCGGCCTCCTCCAGCCGGGCGCGGATATCGTCCTCCGTCGCCCCATCGAACACCGGCGAGGAGAAGCGCACGCCCAGGTGCTCGGCGGCCCAGCCCAGGTGCGTCTCCAGGATCTGGCCGACGTTCATGCGCGACGGCACGCCGATGGGATTCAGGATGATCTCCACCGGGCGCCCGTCGGGCAGGTACGGCATGTCCTCCACGGGCAGGATGCGGGCGATGACGCCCTTGTTCCCGTGGCGGCCCGCCATCTTGTCGCCCTCGGAGATCTTGCGCTTCTGGGCGATGCTCACGCGCACCAGCTTGTTCACGCCCGCTGGCAGCTCGGTGTGCGCGTCGCGCTCGAACACGCGCACGTCGACCACCTTGCCCCGCTCGCCGTGGGGCACGCGCAGGCTGGTGTCCTTTACCTCGCGCGCCTTCTCGCCGAAGATCGCCCGCAGCAGCCGCTCCTCGGCGGTCAGCTCGGTCTCGCCCTTCGGCGTGATCTTGCCCACCAGGATGTCGCCCGGCTTGACGTCCGCGCCGACGCGGATGATGCCGTTCTCGTCCAGGTTGCGCAGCGTGTCCTCGCCCACGTTCGGGATGTCGCGGGTGATCTCCTCCGGGCCGAGCTTGGTGTCGCGCGCCTCCACCTCGTGCTTCTCGATGTGGATCGAGGTGAACTTGTCGTCGCGCACCACCGACTCGCTGAGGATAATGGCGTCCTCGAAATTGCAGCCCTCCCAGGACATGAACGCCACCAGCACGTTCTGGCCCAGGGCCAGCTCCCCGAGCTGCGTCGACGAGCTGTCGGCCAGCGGCTGGCCCCGCGTCACCCGCTGGCCCTTGACCACGATCGGCCGCTGGTTCATGCAGGTGGCCTGGTTGGTGCGGACGAACTTGCGCAGCGTGTAGGTATGCTGCGCGCCCGCCTCGTCGCGCACCACGATGCGTCGCCCGTCGACGCTCTCTACCACGCCGTCCACGTCGCTGAGGACCACGTGCCCGGAGTCGCGGGCCGTCTGGATCTCCATGCCGGTGCCCACCAGCGGCGCCTCCGGCAGCAGCAGCGGCACCGCCTGGCGCTGCATGTTCGCGCCCATCAACGCGCGGTTGGCGTCGTCGTGCTCCAGGAACGGGATCAGCGCCGTGGCCACCGACACCGTCTGCTTGGGCGACACGTCCAGGTAGTCGACGCGTTCCGGCGACTCGACCAGGAACCGCTCGCCATGGCGCACCGGCACGCGCTCGGCCTTGAACGTGCCGTCGGCGTTCAGCTCCACATTGGCCTGAGCGATGGTGTACAGGTCTTCCTCGTCGGCGGTCAGGTGATCGATCTGGTTCGACACCACCGGCTTGATGCGCAGCGCGCGGTGCGTCTCAGCCAGGGCGGCCAGCCGCTGAGCCAACGCCTCGTCCACGCGCGTGCCCGCCTCGGCCACCACCTCGCCGGTAGCGGGGTCGACGATCCGGTCGCGCAGGATGCGCCCGACCGGCGCCTGGCCGTCGTTGGGCACCTCGTGGAGCACCCGGCGGTACGGCGTCTCGATGAAGCCGTACTCATTGATCTGGCCGTAGGTGGCCAGCGAGCCGATCAGCCCGATGTTCGGCCCCTCGGGCGTCTCGATCGGGCAGATGCGGCCGTAATGGCTGTGGTGGACGTCGCGCACCTCGAAGCCCGCCCGGTCGCGGCTCAGCCCGCCCGGACCGAGCGCCGACAGGCGCCGCTTGTGCGTCAGCTCGGCGAGCGGGTTGGTCTGATCCATGAATTGCGAGAGCTGGCTGCCGCCGAAGAACTCGCGCATCGCCGCCACGACGGGGCGGATGTTCACCAGCGACGACGGCGTAGCGTCCTTCGGGTCGGTGATCGACATGCGCTCCTTGACCACCCGCTCCATGCGCAGCAGGCCGACCCGGAACTGATTCTGGATCAGCTCGCCCACCGCGCGCACGCGGCGGTTGCCCAGGTGGTCGATGTCGTCGGCCCGGCCGAAGCCGTTGTTCAAGCGGATCATCTCGCGCACGATCTCGATCAGGTCCTCGGCGGTGAGGATCCGCTCGCTGATCGGCACTTGCAGGCGCAGCCGCTTGTTCAGCTTGTAGCGGCCGACGCGGCCGAGATCGTAGCGCCGGAAGCTGAAGAACAGCGAGTTAAGCAGCGTACGCGCGTTCTCCGCGTTCGGCGGGTCGCCCGGCCGTAGCCGGCGGTAGAACTCCAACAGCGCCTCATCGGCGTTGTGGGTGGGATCGCGCTCGATCGTGGCCTGGATGTACTGGTGGTCGCGATCCGTATCCACGTCGGCGAACAGGGCCAGCAGCTCGTCGTTGGTCGCCCGGCCCAGGCGCGAGCCCGGCGAGACCGCCGCGACCGCGCGCAGCAGCGTGGTGATCGGGATCTTGCGCTTGCGGTCGACCTTGGTGAACAGGACGTTGCGATTGCTGGTCTCGAACTCGAGCCAGGCGCCGCGGCTGGGGATGAGCTTGCCCGTGCACAGGCGGCGCCCGGTCGTCGGGTCGACCGGCAGCTCGAAGTAGACGCCGGGGGAGCGGACGAGCTGGCTGACCACCACCCGCTCGGCGCCGTTGATCACGAACGTGCCGGTCGGCGTCATCATGGGGAAGTCCCCCATGAAGATCTCTTGCTCCTTGATCTCGCCGGCCGCCTCGCCCGACTTGATCGTCAGGCGCATGCGCACGCGCAACGGCGCCGCATAGGTGGCGTCGCGATCGCGACACTCCTCCTCGGAAAGCTTCGGCTCGCCAAACGTGTACCCCGGCTCGCCGTTGGGCCCGGGCACGGCCAGCTCCAGCTCCATGTTCTTGCCAGTAAAGTCATTGATGGGCGAAATCTCGGCAAACAGCTCCTTCAGCCCCTCCTCGAGGAACCAGCGGAACGAATCGCGCTGGATCGTGATGAGGTTGGGAATCGGCTGCACCTCCGGGAAGCGCGCAAAATCATGGCGCTCCCGGTACGGGCCGATCGCACGCGAGACTGCCGGGGCGAGAGCCATCCGTTGTACCTCCGCTAAACCGCCACTGCCGTGAGGAACACGCTACTGTGGGGAATGACTGCGGGCATCAGGCACACCAACAACCCCTGCCCCGGTCGGGCTAGCGCCCGGGCGGCGAGGGGTCGGCGGCACGGCGCGCGCCGCGCTGGCTGATGCAGCAATGATGCGGGGCAGACACTGCCCCCTATACTGTACTGAGTCTGTCTCATATAAACATATCCGAG
>JADGHJ010000194.1 GCA_019686175.1 Chloroflexota bacterium
GGCTGACGGTGCGCTCGCCTGGCTGCTCGCAGAGGGCGGGGCGGCGCTGGGAGCGGTCGGCGGTGCGGGGCTGCTACAGGCCAGCAAGCCGAGCAGCGCGCTGGCCACGACCCCGCTAACCAGGGTGGGCATGCTGCGAAGCATACGCGTCCTCCCGGCCGGCGACTTGCACGGCGGCTAGCTTGCCTCAAGCGCCTCGAGCCAGCGCAGCGCGCTAGCCACCTGCGCCAGGGAGGCCGTGGCGCCCAGGGTAAGCAGCACGGCTTGCCGCAGGTCGGCCACCGATGCCCCGTGCTGGAGCGCGCGGCGCGCGTGGGTGCGGAAGGCGCCCTCCTGGCCCGTGACGACGAAGGTCGCGCTGACGATCAGCTCCTGGGTGGCGGGCGGCAGGCTGCCCGCGCCGGTGAGGCTACGCCGGAGGGCGCTGAAGGCATCGGCAGCCTCGGGTGCGTGCTGCTTGAGGACGTCCAGAGCGGTGCGCGGCGGGCTCTCGGCGCTCATTGTGGCCTCCTTCCTCGACTCGCGGCGCGGCCACCCGGCACGCTCCCGAGCGGCCGGCGTCGCGGCTGGTGACGCCTACTATACGCGGTCCGACCGCCCATGCCCAAGGAAGGGGAGAAGCCAAGCGGCGAGCGGGTCACCGCGCGGGATGACGCGCTCGCCGCTTGGACAGGCGCGAGCTAAGCGGATAGCCGGCTGGCCAACCGACGCAGGACCGAGGCGGCCGGCGCCTGGGGACGACAGGTCAGCCGGCGCTCCTGCTCCTCGCTGAGCGTGTGGCCGCACTGCAAACAGCTCACGAACCGGCGGCCGTACGCCTCGGCGGTCACGGCCGCTTCCTCGAACAGGTCGCCGTGGCAGCGCGGACATCCCTTCAACCACATCACCACCGCGTGGCTCCTCCCAGTTGCGGACTGCAGGAGAGGCGCGTGCGCGCCGATCCGGGCGGCCTCTCGCTGCCGAGGGCTATGCTACGCGGTCCGGCGTTCCAGAACGGTCAGCGCGGGCGCGCGGAAACTCGCAATGGTATTACAAGCCGCCCGCGGGCGCGGATCACGGCGGGGCCAACGCCGCGGCCAGCCGCGCGAACGCGGCCGGGTAACGGTATGCCGTGCGCGTGTGGCTGTCGTCGAACTCCTCGTGCAGGTACGGCACCTGGTGCGCTGTCAGGCGGCGCGCCAGGATGCGCGCGCCGTAGTGCAGGTGGTACTCGTCGCGCGTGCCGCACTCGAAGTGCAGCAGTCGCAGGCCGCGCAGCGCCGCAGCGTGCTCCGCCACGAGGTTCACCGGATCCCACGCCAGCCAGCGCGCCCACACCGTGGCGTCCAGCTCGCCCGTGTAGGGGTCGAAGGGGAGATCGAAGAAGTAGGGCGGCCGCGCCGGGTTGGGCGAGTAGGCCATGGCCATGGCCGCCACGCTGACCGCAGCCATCAGATCGCCCGGCTTCTTCTCCAGCTCCAGGAAGCGCGCCAGCACCGCCTCCACGCCGCCATAGCGCGCGATCGCCTGTAAGAGCTTGGGGAAGTCGGGCTTGTAGCACAGCTCGAAGTAGCAGTCGGGGCTGTGCGCGCTGACGGCGCCGAACACGTCGGGGTGGCGCATCGCCAGCACCAGCGCGCCGTAGCCGCCGCTGGACTTGCCCGCCAAACCTCGATGCGCCGGGGCGGCGAGCGTGCGGTAGCTGGCATCGACGTGGCCCACCACGTCGTGCACCACATAGTCCTCGTAGTTGCCGTTCGCCGGCGAGTTGAGGTACTGCGCACCGCCGAACCGAGTGAAGCCGTCGACCACGACGAGGATGGCGGGTGGGGCGTCGACGTCCCAGGCGCGCTGGAGCGCCTCTGGTACGGATGGCAGCCAGGGGTCGTGGTTGAGGGCGCTCAGTGCCGTCCCCGTGTAGCCCGGGAGCCAGTAGATCACCGGGTAGCGGCGCATGGGCTGCGTCTCGTAGCCGGGCGGCAGGCACACCACCAGCGGACGCTCCACGGGGTCTCCATGGGGATTGTCGCGCAGGGCACTGCCGATCACCGTATCGATGCGGATCTCGCCGCGAAACGCCCGCACCCCTCGCCTCCCTCCTTCGCCGAGCATGGCTCCCCTTGCGCCTGATGGTACTCGCTGCCTACCATGCCGCCAAGCCCCCTGCGCGTGGGGTGCGCGGGACGGGCCGAGGCAGTCGGGCGGGAGGACAGCGATGGCGACGGAGTACCGCATCATCGACGCCGATGGCCATGTCATGGAGCTGGACGAGCAGCTCCGCGAGTACATCGGACCGCCGTTCAACCGGTTGGAGTGGCACCGCAGCTACAGCTTCTGGCCGGGCCTGACCTCCGACGGCTTCCTGCGCTCGCTGCGCGCGCCGGGTGGCTGGGCCGGCGGCGGTACGGGCCCCGACGCGCAGGACTGGCTGCGCTTCCTGGACCTCAACGGGATCGAGCGCACGATCCTGTATCCCACCCAGGGCCTCACGCATGGCTTGATCCGCGAGCCGGAGTGGGCAGTGGCGCTGGCGCGCGCCTACAACGACTGGCTGTACGATCGCTTCATGCGGGTAAGCCCGCGGCTGGTGGGCGTGGCGCTGCTGCCGGTGCAGGACATCGGCGAGGCGGTCAAAGAGCTGCGCCGCTGCGTGACCGAGCTGGGCATGCCGGGCGCCGTGCTGCCGGCGGTGATCGCCGGCGGCCGCACGGTGGCCGGCCGCGAGTTCGACCCGCTCTGGGCCGCCGCCGAGGAGCTCGACGTGCCGATCTCTACCCACGGCGGCACCTCGCTGGAGCTGGGCCTGGACGGCATCGGCGGCAACTTCACCATTGGCCACCTGCTGGAGCACCCGTTTGCCCAGATGAAGCAGCTCGGCGCCATGATCTTCGAGGGCGTGTTCGAGCGCTTCCCGCGCCTCCGCTACGGCTGCCTCGAGTGCGGCATCGGCTGGGTGCCGTACTTCATGGACCGCATGGACGAGGAACTGGAGCGCAAGGGCCGCTACTCGCCGCACTGCAAGCGCAAGCCCAGCGAGTACGTGCGCTCGGGCAACATCTTCTTCTCCTGCGAGGTGGAGGAGACGGCGCTGCCGCTAGCCATTGAGCACGTGCGCCCGGACGTGATCCTCTGGGCGTCGGACTACCCGCACGAGCGCGACCAGCGCGATTTCAGCGGCGACATCCCCGCGCTGTTGGCCCGCGGCGACGTCAGCGACGCGGTGAAGCGCCAGATCTTCTACGACAACCCGACGCGCTTCTACCGCCTCGACCGGCTGCCCGCCGCGCCAGTCGTTACACGGCCCGCCCTGGCCTCTAGCCCTGCCTGACTGAGATAGAGAGAACCGAGCGGCGTCCGCGGCGCTTCCTCGCCGGCGTGCGGGAGCGGGACAGCCCTGCTCAGCGCAGTACTACACGCCGGGCGCCACAACCGTACTGCCAGACGGTACTTCGCGCAATGCCTCTGTTCTCTCGCGACAGCACCACCCTGGACCTAGGGCGAGCGGGCTGCTCGTCCCATGGCAGGGACCCCGTGCGCATGCCGCACCTTGCCTCAGCGGCACCAGCGCCGGGTCCGCCTAGCCGATCGGCTAGGCCGCCCCTGGCCCACTGGCCTAGCGCGAGCGCCGTATCATCCTAGCGAGCCGCACTGGCGACAGTGGCTCAGAGAGCTACGAGCACGCAGGAGCAGGCCGGGATGTCGCGCCGCGGCGGGGGGGCCAGCATGGGCATGGACGGTGGCTGGTGGTCGTATCTGCGCTACGACGCGGAGCGCGACCGTCCCCGGATCAGCTGGCCGCTGCTGCGGCGCGTGCTGGGCTACGCCTGGCCGTACCGCTGGCGCATCGCCCTGATGTTCATGGTGATCCTGGCCAGCGCCGGGCTCGGCGTCATCCCACCGCTGCTCCAGCGGGCGCTCATCGACCAGGCGCTGCCCCGCGGCGACCTCGGTCTGCTCAACCTGCTTGCCCTGGGCATGATCGCGGTGCCCGTGCTGACCGGCCTGCTGGGCGTGCTGCAGCGCTACCTCTCCGCCAGCGTTGGCGAGGGGATCATCTGCGACTTGCGCACCGCGCTGTTCGCCCATCTCCAGCGCATGTCGCTGCGCTTCTTCACCAGCACCCGCAGCGGCGAGCTGGTCGCACGGCTGAACAACGACGTGGTCGGCGCGCAGCAGGCGGTGACCAGCACGGTGGTCAGCTTGTTCTCGAACGTCCTCACCCTAGCCGCCACGCTGACCGTTATGGTGGCCTTGGAGTGGCGGCTCACGCTGCTGGCCATCGGGCTGCTGCCGCTGTTCATCCTGCCCGCGCGGCGGGTCGGCGACCTGCTGCGCCGCATCGCGCGCGAGCAGATGACCCTCAACGGCCAGATGAACGCCCTGCTCACCGAGACGCTCAGTGTGAGCGGCGCGTTGCTGGTGAAGCTGTTCGGCCGGGCGGACTACGAGAGCGGACGGTTCACCGAGCGGGCCCGCCGCGTGCGCGACGTCGGCGTGCGCCAGGCGCTGGTGGGGCGCTGGTTCTTCCTCGGCCTGAGCCTGGTGAGCGCCGTCGGCACGGCCCTGGTGTTCTGGGTCGGCGGCTGGCTGGTGCTGCAGGGGACCTTCACCGTGGGCACGATCGTCGCCTTCGGTGCCTATCTCGTGCAGCTCTACGGCCCGCTGTCGGCGCTGACCAACGCGCGGGTAGAGTTCGCCACCTCACTGGTGAGCTTCGAGCGCGTGTTCGAGGTGCTCGACCTGCCGCCCGATATCCGCGAGCGGCCAGACGCCCGGCCGCTGGAGCGGGTGGCCGGCGAGGTGCGCTTCGAGCACGTCTCGTTCAGCTACCAGCTCGCCGAGCAGGCTGCGGGGAAGCTGCCCGAGGTGCAGCGCTGGCGCCAGCGCGATCTGCCGCCGCTATCCGCCCTCGAGCGGACGAACGGCGCGGCGCGCGCCACGGCGCCCGAGATGTACGTGCGCGACGGCGCCGAACTCGCGCCGGTGCGGTGGGCGCTGGAGGACGTCAGCTTCACCGTGCGCGCCGGGCAGTTGGCTGCCTTAGTGGGGCCAAGCGGCGCAGGCAAGACGACCGTCACCTACCTCCTGCCGCGGCTGTACGACCCCACCAGCGGGCGCATCACCATCGACGGCCACGACCTGCGCGACCTGACCCTCGACTCGCTGGCCGCCCAGATCGGCATGGTGACTCAGGAGCCGTACCTGTTCCACGACACGATTCGGGCGAACCTGCTGTACGCACGGCCCGACGCGACCCAGGCCGAGATCGAGGCGGCCTGCCGGGCGGCCAACATCCACGACTTCATCGTGCGCCTGCCCGACGGCTACGACACGGTGGTGGGCGAGCGCGGCTACCGCCTGTCGGGCGGCGAGAAGCAGCGCCTGGCCATCGCCCGCGTGCTGCTCAAGGACCCGTGCATCCTGGTGCTCGACGAGGCCACGGCGCACCTGGACTCGGAGTCGGAGGCGCTGATCCAGGCAGCGCTCAGCGAAGCCATGCGCGGGCGCACGAGCCTGGTGATCGCCCACCGCCTGAGCACCATCCTGGCGGCCGACGTCATCCTGGTGCTCGACCAGGGCCGGCTCGTGGAGCAGGGGACGCATGCCGAGTTGCTCGCCCGCGGCGGTCTGTACGCCCGCCTCTACGAGACGCAGTTCCGCGCCCAGCAGGCCGGCGTCGCGCCCACGTCATAGCGCGTGAGTTCACGCTGAGCACTTTTCTCAGTGCGCGACAGGGCTCTCCACGGGGATGCCGCAGGCCTGCTGCACGGCTTTCACGATGTTGACGTAGCCCGTGCAGCGACAGAGGTTGCCCGAGAGCGCCTCGCGGATCTCCTCTTCGGTGGGCTGGTGGTTGCGTGCCTTGACCTGATTGACGAACTCGTACACCGTCATCAGGAAGCCGGGCGTGCAGAAACCGCACTGCAGGCCGTGCTGGTCCCAGAACGCCTGCTGCACCGGGTGCAGGGTCCCGTCGGGCGCCGCCAGGCCCTCGACGGTCAGGATCTCGGCGCCGTCGGCCTGCACCGCGAACATCAAGCACGAGCGCACCGTGCGGCCGTCCAGGATGATCGTGCAGGCGCCGCAGACACCGTGCTCGCAACCGACGTGGGTGCCCGTGAGCCCCAGATCCTGGCGGATGAAGTCGCTGAGCAGCTTGCGCGGCTCGCAGGTGCCCTCGTAGTCGCGCCCGTTGACCTTCAGGCGCACGGTGACTTTCTCGGCCATCCTCTCAGCTCCCCTTCGGCAGGCGGCTCGCGGCTTCCTCCAGCGCGCGGCGCACGAATACGCGGACCATCTTGCGGCGATAGTCGGCCGAGGCGTGGATGTCGCTCTCGGGGTCGGCCTCGGCCGCGGCCGCTTCAGCAGCTGCCTCGAACGTGTCGGGCGCTAGCTTCTGGCCCACCAGGGCCGCTTCGGCCCCACTGCTGCGCTGTGGGGTGGGCGCACCACCCGCCACCGCCACCCGCGCGGCGGTGCACACTCCGTTGGCATCCGCCTCCAGGACCGCCGCCGCGGCCACGATCGCGAAGTCACCGTGCCGGCGGGCGAACTCCTGGAAGCTCCAGCCCGCCCGCGGCGAGAGGGCGGGGAAGCGCACCTCGCACAGCAGCTCCGTGGGCGCCAAGCTGGTCATCAGGTAGTGCAGGAAGAACTCCTCTGGTCGCGCCACGCGCTCGCCGTCCTGGCTGCGGATCACCAGCTCGGCATCGAGCAGCGTGGCCGCCAGGGGCAGCTCGGCCACCGGGTCGGCGTGGGCGATGCTGCCGCCGATGGTGCCACGGTGGCGAATCTGGACGTGGCCGATATGGCGAGCGATCACCGGCAGCAGCGGGTTGCGCGCCGCTACCTGGGGGTCCTCCTCCAGCACGTACTGGCGGGTCATGGCCCCAAACGCCAGCCCTCCGTCGTGTGGGCGCACGTAGGACAGCTCGGCGATCCGATTGAGATCGATCAGGTGTGCGGGCCGCGCCAGCCGGAAGTTCATGAGCGGCACCAGGCTCTGGCCGCCAGCCAGCACCTTGCCCTCATCACCATATTGCGCCAGCAGGTCGAGCGCCTCCGCGACGCTCCGCGGCGCATGATACTCGAAGGCGGCAGGTTTCATGCTGTCTGCTCCCAACACCGACGGGGGATGCCCCCGATTCTACCAGCGGCCCGCTAGCGGGGCAACAGCCGTATGCTACGTCTGGCCGGTGCTCTGATGATGCCAGGCCAGCACGCGGCGCTCGACCGCCACGAACAGCGCGTTGAGCAGGAAGCCCACCACCGCGAGCTGCACCATAGCCGCGTATGTCTCGCGGATGCGCAGGCCGCGCTGCTGCTGCAGGATGAAGTAGCCGAGCCCGTTGGTGGCGCCCACCATCTCCGACACTAGCGCCACGATTAGCGCGATGGCCAGGCTGATGCGCAGGCCCGCCATGATCTGGGGCAGGGCTGCGGGCAGGATCACGCGCCGCAGGAGATCGGCGCCGCTGAAGCGAAACGTGCGCGCCACATCCAACAGCGTCGGGTGGACGCTACGCACGCCGTCGATGGTGTTCAGCAGGATGGGAAAGAACGCCGCGAAGGCGACGATGATCAGCCGCATCTCGTCGCCAATCCCCACGAGCAGCAGGAGCACGGGGATCAGCGCCACCGGTGGCATGGGCCGCAGGAACTCGATCAGGGGCGAGAACAGGTCGGCCACCGCGCGCGATCGCCCCATCACCAGTCCCAGGCCGATGCCCAGCACCGCAGCGATCACATAGCCGACCGCCATGCGCCACAGCGTGGCGACCGTCTGGGTGACGAACGTCTGGTTGGGGAACGGCCGGTCGGTCCACAGCTGGCCGAAGGTGCTCAGCACATCGGTCACCGGGGGCACGAGCTGCGGGTTGACCAGCCGTGTGCGGCTGGCGATCTCCCACACCACCAGCACGACGGCCAACGTGGCGATGCCTAGCGCCTGCCGGCTCAGCGCCTGCCCGAGAGCGGACGGGAGCCACGGCTCGGCTCGCGCGCCGACGCCGGGCTCGGCCACTCCCGCGGGGTACGCGCCGCGCCCCATGCTAGATCGCCTCGCGCGCGGTGTAGCCGCGGTGCCATGCTAGCACGCGGCCCTCGACGGCTACGAACAGTGCGTTGAGCAGGAAGCCCACCACCGCGATGGTCAGCACTCCGGCGTACACCTCCGGCACACGGCTCGCTTGCTCGGCCGCGCGTACAGCGTAGCCCAGCCCGCTGCGGCTGGCCACCAGCTCGGCCGTGATGACCAGGATCAGCGCGATGCTGGTGCTGATCCGGAGCCCCGTGGCGATGTACGGCGACGCCGCCGGCAGGGTCACCCGCAGCGCGCGGCGCCGCCCGCGACGAGCGCACCGGAGCGGCCCGGACAGCAGCACCCGGTCGACGGCC
>JADGHJ010000195.1 GCA_019686175.1 Chloroflexota bacterium
CCGCACGCGCGCTGGCAACCATCCTCCGCCTCCCCTTTCAGGCCCCGCCGCCACCGCGACGCGCATCGGCCGGGCATGACGCCGCGACGAGGGCATGATGCTAGGGTACTCGCGCCGTGGCCGGCTGGCAAGCGGCAGTGCAGCGCTCTCGTCACCCCAGTCGATCACGGCGAGCGCCGCGGGTACGGATCCTGCGACCTGTGCTGCAGCGGCACCGGCCGCGAAGGAGCGAGGCCATGGTGAAGAAGGGGCAGTTGGCAGTCAGCAAGATGGATTCGCCCCGGCAGGGGGAGCGGCGCGACCCCCACGGGGAGAAACCGAAGCGGTCTCGGGGAAGCCGCAGCCAGACCCGCGCACGCCCGCCCTCGGAGGGCAGCAGCTCGGAGGGCTGAACCCGTCGTTTGGAGGAGTTATGGCCAAGGCCGGCCAGCATCACAACAACGCCCGCGATCAATCCAAGCCCGGCGGCCACGAACGCTCGAAGGGGCCTAATAACCCATCGAAGAGCGAGCCAATCACCGCCGGCACCTACAAGAAGTCCGAGACCTACGCCGAGCAGCACCGGATGCATCGCCCCACGGCGAAGCAGGCGCAGCGCTCGGTCCGCGAGTGGAACGAGGACCTGCGCGATGAGCCGTCGATTGCCGGCAGCACCCGAGCGCGCCGCACCCGCTCGGGCCGCAGCGGCAGCGACTCGAACGCCTCGTCGGCCACGCGCGGTCACTAATCCCCCGACGGGCCCGGCCGGGACCGCCACTGGCCGGGTCCATCCCCCGCTCTACACTCCACTCCGGTGGACCGCTCGGGCGTGGCCGTCGCGCCAGCGCCGAATCTGCTATCATCAGCGCCGACTCGTGAGCGATCGCGGTCCGCAAAAGGAGAAGTGTGCCATGCGCCTGATCACGTTCGAGCGCGACGGTGCGGCGCGCCTGGGCGCTGTCGTCGACGATCGCGCGGTCGATCTCGCGGCCCTTGCCGCCACCCAGGGCGAGCAGCTTCCCAGCGACATGTTGGGGCTGATCGACCTCGGACCGGAGGGATTGGCTCGTGCCCGCGCCTTGCTCGACCGCGCCCGCGGCGAGCTACCGTCCTCGGTCGCCTTTCCCCTCAGCAGCGTGCGCTTGCTCGCACCGATTCCCCGGCCGCGCAAGAATGTCATCTGCCTCGGGCTCAACTACGCCGAGCACGTGGAAGAGGGCAGCCGCGCGATGAACGTGCAGCGCGACTTGCCCAAGGAGCCCGTGTACTTTAGCAAGCCCCCGACGGTCATCGTGGGGCCGGACGCGCCCGTGATCCACGACGCCCGTGTATCCACCAAGATGGATTGGGAGGCCGAGTTGGCGGTGATCATCGGCCGGCGCGGCAAACGGATCCCGCGCGAGCGGGCGCTGGAGTACGTGTTCGGCTACACCTGCTTCAACGACGTCTCGGCGCGCGACCTCCAGCGGGCCCGCGGCGGCCAGTGGGACATGGGCAAGAGCCTCGACACCTACGGGCCGCTCGGCCCCTGGATCGTGACGACGGACGAGATCCCCGACCCGCAGGTCCTCGAGATCATGTGCCGCGTCAATGGCGTCGAGAAGCAGCACTCGAACACGCGGCACATGCTGTTCGACGTGGCCACCTGCATCGCCGACTGGTCGCAGGGGATCACGCTGGAGCCCGGCGACATCATCGCTACCGGCACGCCCAGCGGCGTCGGCTTCGCGCGTACGCCGCCCGAGTTCATGCAGCCCGGCGATGTGGTCGAGGTGGAGATCGAGCGAATCGGCGTGCTGCGCAATCCGATCGTGGCCGCCGAGTGACCCGCCTGTGGTGAGCTGCCCCGCTCCCTCGTCCCCTGGGGGAGCGGGAGTTTCATGTCTGCGGAGTACACTGTGAGGCGAGTGCTGTAGCGGTGGCCAGCGAGGCGCAAGACCGCCCGGTCAGTGGCGTAGTCGCCCGCCCTCTGGTCATTGATTGGCGCGCCGGGCTGCGCCTGCGCGGCGTGGCGCAGGCCGGGGTATTCGCCCTGTTCGTGGGTGCGCTCTTCTACCTCCTGGCCGGCGTGCACCTGGTGGTGAACGCGTACGACGAGGGGTTCGCCCTCTACGGCGCAGCGCGCGTGGCGGCTGGGGAGGTGCCGTATCGCGACTTCTGGCTCGTCTACGCGCCGGGGCAGTTCTACCTCCTGGCCGGGCTGTTCAAGCTGTTCGGCGAGTCCGTGCTCGTCGAGCGCTTGTGGGACGTGGCCGCGCGGCTGGCCATCGTCGCGCTGGTGTACGCGCTGACGCGGCGCCTCGCGTCGCGGCGGGCGGCGGTGGCCGCCGTGCTGCTGGTCACTATCTGGCTGGCCGCGGCCGATTACTTCGGCTACGCGGTGTTCCCCGCGTTGGCCTGCAGCCTGGCAGCCATCTGGTGCCTGCTACGCGCGGCCGAGCGCGGCAGCGCGCGCTGGCTCGCCGCGGCCGGTGTGGCGATCGGGGGAAGCACCCTGTTCCGCCACGACATCGGTGGCTACACGCTGGTGCCGGTCAGCCTGGCGGCGCTGGCGCTGGCCTGCACAGGCGCCCCAGCGCCGCATCGACTGCGAGCCGTGCTGCGCCGAGTAGTCGGGGCGCAACTCGCGCTGGCGGCCGGCGTGGTCGTCGTCCTCGGGCCGGTCGCGGCCTATCTCCTCGCCAACGTCGACGCGGCGATCCTCTGGGACAGTCTTGTCGTCTATCCGCTCACGCTCAACCGCGCCATCAGCTATCTGCCGTACCCCCCGCTGCTACCGCCCCTGCCGCCCCGAGACGCGGCGGAGCTGGCGCGCTGGTGGGGGCAGTTCGGCGAGGCGTGGTTGTGGTTCTATGTGCCGCCCTTGGTGTGCGTGCTCGGCCTGGCGACTGCCGGCTGGTGCCTGCGGCGGGCCCGATCGTCGGCGCGCATCAGCCGGCTGCGGGCGCTGGCGCTGCTCGCCCTGTTCGGCCTGATGCTATGCAACCATACACTGAACCGCTATGACCGCATGCACGCGCTGCCCGCCGCGCTGTGCGCCCTTGTCGTGGCGGCCGGCCTGCTGGCCCACATGCCGCCGGCTGGCCGCGCGCTCCGGCTCAGCATCGCCCTCCTGCTCGCTGTTGCGCTCGGTGGCGCCTTTGTCGTGGCGCCGCTGCGGCTGTACTGGGAGCGCACGAGCTATTTCACGCCACTGGTGTGCCACGCCGAGCTGCCGCGCGCGGGCTGCGCCGACCTCTACCCCGACCAGGAGGAGGCGTTCGCCTACATCCAGGCGCACACGGCTCCCGACGAGCGTATCTTCGTCGGGCTGGCCCGCCACGACCGGATCTACGCCTCGGACGTGATCTTCTACTTCCTGGCGGAGCGCCACAGCGCCACGCGCTACCACGAGCTGATCTCTGGGGTGGCGACCACGCGCCCTGTGCAGGAGGAGATCGTGGCCGACCTCGAACGCCAGGCCGTGCGTTATGTCGTCACCACGGACAACTACGAGGGGGTCCACGAGCCGAACGCCAGTGCGCTCAGCAGCGGCGTCACGCTGCTCGACGACTACATCCGCGCCCACTACGAGCCGGTGGCCACGTTCGTGGCCTACACGATCTGGCGACGCCGCTGAGCCCGGCGTCGCGAGTTACAGCAAGCTAGCGAAATAGCCCTGGGCCTGCAGTTCGTCGGCGAACTGCGGCGCGACCACGTCCTCGATGCGCACCCCGGCCACACGCGGGTCGTCGCGGGTCACATCTTCCTTCACACGCGGCAGGGAGGCCATCGGGACCACTGGCGGGAAGGCGATATAGCGCGTGGCGGCCTGGTACAGCTCTCTGAGCAGCTCGTCGTCGTCGAGCTGCAGGTACTGCTTCATCACCGCGATGCCGCGCTCCGAGTCCTTGCGGAACCGCGCCACGCCCATGGCGTAGCCGGCGATGTACGCGCGGACCAGATCCGGGCTCTCGGTGAGGTGGCGATCGATGATCGCCAGGCCGATCGAGGGGTAGTCGGGTCCCTCCTCGGCCAGGTCGATCAGCTCGCGGAACCCGGCCTTGCGGGCGCGAATGCTCGTGGGCGGCGAGACGGCCCCGAGGTCGATCTGCCCGGCCTCCATCCCGGCCAGGATGGCCGGCACCTCCTGGACCTGGAGGAACTGCACATCGTCGGGCCGCAGCCCCCACAGCTCCAGGGCCAGTAGCGAGGCGGTATGGGTCGAAGAGCCGATCCGGGTGATGCCCCACCGCTTGCCTCGTACATCCTGCGGCCCGGTGATGCTGGGCACGCTCAGGATGCTGAAGACCTGCCGGTTCGTGATCGCCCCGACCTCCTTGGCGTTGCCGTTCTGCGCGGCGAACTGGAAGGCCAGCGCCCAGTCGAACGAGCCGCCGTCGACCTCGTTGGCCTGCATGGCGGCCGCCAGGCGCGAGCTCGAGGGGATGCGCACCAGCTCGACGTCGAGTCCAAGCTCGCGCCAGGCGCCGGTCTCATGGGCCATCCAGATCGCGGCCTGCGAGCCGGTCAGCGCTGTCCATACCATCTTGAAAGGACGCCGCGGCGACAGCATCAAGGTCCCCGCCCCCCCCGCAGCCGGGCTGGCCGTGGCGCCAGCCGTCGCACCGCCGGCCGGCGGGGCTCCCCCGCTGGCCGGCGCGCCAGTCGAGGCGGGCGCCTGCTGGCAGGCGGCACCTAGCGCCCCGAGCGCCGCCAGGCCCAAGGTGTTCTGTAGCAGGCGGCGCCGCGTCAGCCGCGGCGCGGCCGGCAGGCGAGTCTCCAGGTCGTCCGCCGACTTGCGTGTATCCATCTTGCTCTCTACTCGTCGTGGTGGCCTAGCCCCTCTTCCATAGAGGCCAGGCGTAGCTTGATCGCATCCAGGTCGCGCTGCACCCCTCGGACTTGTGCGGCGACCGTGACCAGGTAGGCAAACAGTGCAAGGAAGACAATAGCATAGGTAGCGAACAAATAGGGAAGGTTTTGCATCTCATTCTCCTCGGAGGCGCGACTCCTGCTGCAAGTAGCGCACTTCGTCCTTGAGGCGCTCCAGACGTGTCCGGATGAGCAACAGCGCCACATACAGCAGCCCAAAGGCGAGGCTAGCTAGGACGAGGGTTACCACCATCTCGGGCGGCGACTGCGGCCCGTCAGGGCGGACCACGGTCGGCTCGGGGTGCAGGGTACGCCACCACTGCACCGACATATGGATAATCGGGACGTCCAGGAAGCCGACGATCCCAAGCACCGCGGCGTACCGCGCCGCCCGCGGCACGTCGGGAACATACGCCCGCAACATCAGGTACGCCACGTAGATGAACCACAGGATCGCCGTCGTGGTCAGTCGCGCGTCCCAGGTCCACCAGGTACCCCACACCGACCGTCCCCATAGCGCACCGCTGACGATGAACAGCGTGGTGAGCACCACCCCGATCTCGGCCGACGCCCGAGCCACGGCATCCCAGCGCTCGTCCCGCCGCCACAGGTAGACGATGCTGCACACGAACACCACGAAGAACGCCACGTACGACAGCCAGGCCAGCGAGACGTGCACGTAGAAGATGCGCTGCACGTGACCCATCGTGCGTTCAGCTGGCGCCCACACGAAGATCGCGTACAGCGCCACTACCATCGCCACCAGCGTCGCGCCCAGCACAACCCGCAACGGCATGTCCAGGACGCGGAGCAGCTCCCAGCGTTCCGTAGTCGGCGCGGCCGCGGGCGCTGTCGGCCGTGCCTCGGTGAGGACAAGCGGTTCTTTCATCCTTGATCTCTGCCGATCTCCATGGAGGCCGCGCGCTGGGCCCCGGCCCATCAGGGGTGCACCGTGGTCTGTATCTATTCTCGCACCTCGTGTGTCTGGCGCCTACTCTTCCAGCAGCGCCTCGAACAGCAGCACCGCCACGCCCAGGAACAGCGCGTCCAAGCCGGCCAGCAGCTCCCACCACGGCGCCGTCACCGGCGTCGCCGCGCCCGCGAGGAGGTCGTCGGTGGCTCGCGCGGCGGCGATGAGCAGCGGCACCAGCAGCGGCAGCAGCAGCAGCGGCAGCAGCACGTCGCGTGCTCGCGTCTGGGTGGCCAACGCGGCGAATAGCGTGCCCGCAGCGGCAAAGCCTACCGTGCCAAGGAGCACGGTGAACAGCACCCCGGGGGTGAGCAGCGGCACGTCGAACACGGCCGCGAACACCGGCAGGGCGACTAGCTCCACCAGCCCCATAATCACGACCGTGGCGACCACTTTGGCGAGGTACAGCACGCTGCGATCGAGCGGCGCCAGGAGCAGCCCGTCGAGTGTGCCCTGATCGCGCTCGGCTGCGAAGGTGCGGCCCAGCGTCAGCAGCCCCGCGAACAGGAAGGTGATCCACAGCAGGCCGGGGACCAGCCGACGCGCGGTGTCGCGCTCCAGGTCGAGCGCGAACTGGAACAACGCCAGCACCAGCAGCACGAACACCAGCACGCCCACGATCGTCTCGCGGCGGCGGGTTTCCAGGCGCAGGTCCTTGGCGACCAGCGCGACGAGCTGACGAGCGTAGTGCCCGAGCGCACCGGCCGCGGCACGCGGGGCGTCATGCTCGGGCATCGCGGCTCCCCCCGATCCCTCAGGCCCGCACGGGCGCCGCGGTGCCGTACACCTCGCGCAGCGTCGCCAGGTCGAGCTCCGCCGTGCGCGCCGTGTGGATCACCCGTCCTTCCGCCAACAGCACCACTCGGTCGGCCAGTGCGAGCGCGCGCTCCAGTGCATGAGTCGCCAGCACGACGGCGGCGCCCGACGCGCGCACGATGTCGGCCAGCAGCGCCTGCCCCGGCTCGTCGAGGCCCGTGTCGGGCTCATCGAGCAGCAGCAGCGCCGGGGTGTGCAGCAGGGCGCGCGTCAGCGCCAGGCGCTGCTGCTGCCCCCGCGACAGCGTGCCGACGCGATAGTGCGCACGGTCCGTCAGGCCCACGCGCGCCAGCATGGCGGCGACCCGCTCCTCCACGGCGTCCAACCCGTAGAGCTGCGCGTACAGCCGCAGGTTCTCGGCAGCGGTCAGGTCGCGGTAGAGATAGGTCTCATGGGCGAGCACGCCGATCCGCGCGCGTACCAGGGAAGGGGAGCGCAACGCATCGATGCCCAGCAAGCGCAACGCGCCACTCGACGGGCGCACCAGCGTCGCCAGCACCTTCAGCAACGTCGTCTTGCCTGCCCCATTGGGGCCCAGCAGGGCCACGCGCTCGCCAGCGGCGACCGCCAGATCGCAGCCGCGCAGGGCCGGCGCCGTGCCGTAGAACTTCACCAGTCCGCGCGCGTCTACCGCCAGCACGCGATCCCCAACACGGTCTGACGACGGCGCCACCAGGCGTAGGCAGCTACCGCAGCGATGCTGGCCGCTGCCAGGCCCGCGGCTATCGCCCGCTGCACGCCCGGATCGAGCAGCCAGGGGCGCGGGGTAAACGGTAGGCCGGCCAGCGTTACGGCCAGCCGCTGGCCAGCCGCGAGCCCGTCGGCGCCGAGCACCTGGTAGCGCTGCCGGCCGATAGGGATCGTCTCCCGTAGCGCCAGGTGTGGGCTAGTTGCCTCGAGCGACTCCGGGACGAGGACGAGGACGCTGTCGGTGGGGTAGACCACACCCGTGTTCAGTTCGAACTCGCGGCCCGTGTACGGTACCCGATAGGCAAACGTGACGTCGGTCGTGCCGGGCGGGATCGTCAGTAGCGAGCCGAAGCCCCGGTCGACCGGGATCGCCGCCGCGCTGCTTAGGCGCTCGTCCAGGGTGAGATCGTAAGCCCCGCGCGGCAGCGAGAAGCGCAGCACTCCCATCGGCCCCATCCCGCCGCCTGGATCGGGTGCGAATGGTGCATCGGTCGGGTTACGGATCTCCACCCGCTCCAGGATCTCCAGCGCGTGGCGCTCGCCATCGGCGCTCAGCACAGTGATCACCCGCCGCCCGATCTCCAACGGAGGCGCGCTCTCGGCGGCTGCAGCGGTCTGGGCGGGAGCGGGCAATGGTAGCAGCGCCAGCAGCACGCCAGCGATCGCCACCGCGACCGCCCCACGCCGCACTGCGCGGCTGGGGGAGCGCGGCGGTGTTAGTGGCCATCCCATCGGATCCCTCGGTTCTCGCTACGGTACACGTGTCCGTCGCGGTCCACCGCTAGCAGCACGCTGCCCTCCCGCGCGCTGACCGCAGCCACGGCCGCCACGTCGGCCTCCAGCGGCAGGCGTACCCAGAGCTGCCCGCGATCGACCGTCTTGTACAGGCCGCGATCGGTGCCGGCGTACAGCGTGCCGCGTAGCTCGCGCCCATCTGGCGTGGTAGCCATCTCGCCACTGTGGGGATCGAAGCTCAAGCTCGACACGTGGCGCGTGGGCAACGCCCCGCTGAGGGCGCCGCTGACCGAGGTCCAGGTGCGCCCCTCGT
>JADGHJ010000196.1 GCA_019686175.1 Chloroflexota bacterium
TGGGGGCACACACCACCCCCGCGCCCCCGCCGCCATGCGGGCGCGGGGCGGGGGCGGGCTCGAGGGGATTCGAACCCCCGATCTCGGCCTTGACAGGGCCGCATGTTAGGCCACTACACCACGAGCCCGTGGATCACACGTCAAATAGTACCATAGGGCGTCGCCTTGGCGCAAAGCAGGCGCGCTGCTGGCGCGCCCGCCGCCATGCTAGCGTCGGCCGCGACATCTCTGTGAGGAGGCCAGCCGTGGGACGGCCCCTGGATGCCCCGCGTCCGGCCCGGGAGCCGGCCGGCGTGCCGGCCGGCACTGCGGCCGCGAGCCTTGAGCCCGCGCCCCTGGGCGTCCGGCAGATGCTGGCCTACGCGGCTGGCGAGCTGGGGGCCGGCGCCTTCTACGCCTTTACCAACGCCGCGCTCCCGCTGTTCCTGCGTGGACTCACGGGCAGCGACGTGCTGATCGGGCTGCTAAGCAGCACGCGCTCCATCGCCGGGGCCGTCATCCAACCCGTGGTCGGCGTGTGGAGCGACCGGGCACGCACCCGGTTCGGGCGGCGGCGACCGTTTCTGCTCGCCGCCGTGCCGCTGGCGGCCGTCTCTCTCGCCCTTACGCCGTTCGTCCCATCCTTGAGCGGGGTGATCGTGGGAGTGGTCGTCGCCTCGCTGGCCTTCAACATTGCTGTGGACCCCTATCGCGCGCTGTTGGCCGACATCACGCCGCGACGCCAGCGGGCCACCCTGAGCAGCGTGGCGACGGTCGTGCAGTTCTGCGGCCAGGTGGGCACGACGCTGGCCGTGGCCCCGATGGGCCACGGCGGCATCCCGCCCGCAGCGTTCCTGCTGGTGGCCGTCGTGCTGGTCGCTGGCTTCGCCGCGACTTTCCTCGGCGTGCGCGAACCCGTGCTAGCCGCTGAACGGCAGCGCTTCACCGTGGGTGAATATGTGGCGAGCCTGCTCGCTTGCCGCGAGGCGATGAAGTTCTTCCTCGGGCTGTTCGTTCTCTTCTTCGGCCTAAACGCCGTGGTGCCGTTCCTCACGCTGTACGCGGTCAACGAGATCGGAGTCTCGGCGGGCGAAGCGCTGTATCTGTTCGTGATCCTGGTGGCGGTCACCGGCATCCTGGCCGTACCGTTCGGCCGGCTGGGCGATCAAGGCGAGCTGCCCGTGCCCGGCATCGGGCGGCTGCGGATAGGGCCGGCTCCCGCGTATCAGCCGCTCATCGCCGTCGGGGTCGTGTGTCTCGGCATGGCAGCGCTGCTCGGCACCGTGGCGCGCGATCTACCGCACTTGCTGCTCCTGGAGCTACTAGCCGGGGTAGGCAACGCGGCGCTCTCGGTCCTGTGGTGGCCCCTGCTGACCACGCTGATCCCGCGTGAGAAGACGGGGGTGTTCGCGGGGCTGAGCGCGACGGTGCAGTCGATCGCGCTGCCCCTCTCTGTCGTGCTGTCCGGATTCCTGATCGACACGTTCGACACTTATCGGGTCGCGTTCGTGGTCCTGGCCGCGGCCTCGGTGGCCGCCCTGGCCATCCTGTTGTACGTACGGGTGCCGCGTAGCACGGCGTCCAGCTAGGCGGTGATAGCAAAGGCTGGGCAGGCGGACCTCCAGGCCCTACAATGGCCGCACCTCAGGCATTGGGCCGGCCCGGGAGCACGTCGCGCGTGTCAAGGCGCGGACGGGAAAGTCGGGGGTGGGCGATGTGGGCTTGGAGATGGCTGTGTAGCCTGATCGGCGTCGCGATCGCGAGTGGAGCAGTGGCCTGCGCGGCGCCTGCGCCCTCGTCGGGTACGGCGCCCAGCGACGGACCGGCCCCGGCGAGCGGCGCACCCGCGGCGGTCGCGCCCACGGCTCCCGCCGCTAGCGCCGCGGCGCCACGTCCGTTGGAGCGAGTCACAGCGGCCTGGGTGCGCAGCCTCAACCTCGCGCCGTTCAACGTCGCCCTGGGTAAGGGCTACTACGAGCAGGAAGGCTTGCAGATCGAGACCGCCGAGTTCCAGAGCACCGCCGATGTGGTGTCGGCGCTGAGCACGGGCCAGCTCGATGTCAGTGTCGGCACTGTCAGCGCGGGCACCTTCAACGCCTGGCAGCGCGGGGTGAAGATGATTGTCGTGGCTCCCACCTCGGTGTACCCCGCCGAGGGGCTGATGCCCACCAGCGTGGTGGTGCGCAAGGATCTCTGGGACAGCGGGCAGATCCGCTCCCTGGCCGATGCGCGCGGCCGGCGCCTGGCCGTGAACGCGCGTGGCAACATCACCGAGTACACCGCCTGGCTGATCCTCGGGCGACGCGGGTTGGGGCTCGAAGACGTCAATCAGCAGATCCTGCCGTTCCCCGACCAGGTCGCCGGCCTGGCCAATGGCTCGATCGACATCATGGTCGCCAGCGAGCCGTTCGGCACGGTGGCCATCGACCAGGGCGTTGGCGTGCGGCTGGAGGAGGACCAGCAGACGATCGGCCCAATCCAGTTCACGCACTTCATCTTCAGCGAGCAGTTCGCCGACGGCCGGGCCGATGCCGCGACGCGCTTCCTGGTCGCCTCCCTGCGCGCGTCGCGCGAGCTACAGGGCGACTGGGTCAAGGACCCGCAGCTAGCGCAGCTACTGGAGGAGCAAATCGGCTTCAAGCAGGAGCTGCTCGCCCGCTCGGTGCTGCCGGTGTTCCCCACCGACTTCACCGTGCGAGCCGAGGAGCTGATGCAACTCCAGGAGGCGCTGATGCGCATGGGCCACCTGACTTACAGCACGCCCCTGGACGTGCGCCCGTTCGTCAACACGGCGCTGGCCGACCGTGCGCGCGAGCAGCTCGAGGCGCGCGGCCGCTAGTATGGGGTGGGCGTCGTGCGCCCGGCATCCGTATGATCGAGAATCTGGAGGCACGGGGTGGCAAACTGGACCGTATTCCTGCCCGGCGACATGCTGTACGAGGAAACGGTGGTGCCCGGCCTGGAGCGCGCGGGCTGCCGCATCAAGCGCGGCCCTCGCGGCACGCCGGGCGTGATGGTGGAGTACCCGCCGGAGCAACTCGACGCGCTGTTCGGCGACGTGGACGCCATCATCGCCACGCCGCGCGAGCTGTACCCGCGCGCCGTGCTGGCCGCCGCGCGCAAGCTGCGCATCATCTCCAGCGCGGTGATCGGCACCGAGCAGATCGATGTCGACGCCGCCACCGAGATGGGGATCGTCGTGGCGCACGGCGCGGTGCCGGAGAACTACCTGGGCGTGTCGGAAGCGGTCGTGTTGCTCGCCTTGGCGCTCGTGCGCGAGCTCAAGCGCAAGGAGCGGGACCTGCGCTCCCTGCGGTGGCGGCCGTCCGACCCCGGCCACATGCTCTGGCGACGCACGTTCGGGTTGATCGGCCTGGGCCGCGTCGGCGTGGGCGTGGCCGAGCGACTGCAGGGCTGGGGCGTCCGCATGCTGGGCTACGACCCGTACGTGGCGCCGGAGGTCCCGCGGCGGCTCGGCGTGGAGCTGACAGACCTGGACACCCTGCTGCGCGAGTCGGATGTGGTGTCCATCCATGTGACGCTGACCGACGAGACGCGGCACTTGATCGGCGAGCGGGAGCTCGCCCTGATGAAACCCTCGGCGTATCTGATCAACACGGCGCGCGGCGCCGCCGTCGACGAGCAGGCGCTGGCCCGTGCCCTGGCCGCCGGCCGGATCGCGGGCGCCGGCATCGACGTTTGGGAGCGCGAGCCGCCACTACCCGACAACCCGTTGCTCCAGTTCGAGGACAACGCGATCCTCACGCCGCACAACCTGGCCCACTCCCAAGAGTGCTACGACGCGCTGGCGCAGACGGCGATCGAGAACACGCTGCGGGGCCTGCGGGGCGAAGAGCCCGTCTACGTGAAGAACCCGCGCGTGCTACCCCAGTGGCACGAGCGTCTGCGGCGGCTCAGCGGCAGCTAGAGCAGGAACGTTTGAGCTTGTGGCCGCGGTGACAATCAGGCCTTGCGCTTCGGGCTGACCGCTCAACCAGGCGACACGTCGCTGGAGGCACGAGGGACCGCGGCGGTGAGCGCGTCCCGCTGGGCCTGCAGTAGCTCGGCGATGCCGCGCGCCGCCAGGTCGAGCAAGCTGTCGAGCTGCTCGCGCGTGCACGGCGCGCCCTCGGCGGTGGCCTGCACCTCCACCAGCTCGCCCGCATCACTCATGACCACGTTCATGTCCAGCTCGGCGCGGGCGTCCTCAGCGTATGGCAGGTCGAGGCGCGGTTCGCCCTCCACGATGCCCACGCTCACCGCCGCCACGGCGCGGCGCAGCACCTCCGGAGGCACTAGCGCCTGGGCTACGAGCTGGTGCAGGGCAAGCGCGAGTGCCACGTAGCCCCCCGTGATCGCGGCTGTGCGCGTCCCGCCATCGGCCTGGAGCACGTCGCAGTCGACGGTGATCGTGCGCTCGCCGAGCAGCGGCAGCGCCACCGCCGCGCGCAGGCTGCGCCCGATCAGGCGGCTGATTTCCTGGGTGCGGCCGCTGGCCTGGCGTTCGCGGGCGATGCGCTCGCGCGACGACGCCGGCAGCATGCCGTACTCGGCGGTTACCCAGCCCTGTCCCTGTCCGAGCAGGAACGGCGGCACTTGGTCCCGCACACTGGCGGCACACAGCACCCAGGTCTGCCCCATCTGGATCAGGCAGTTGGCCGGGTGCAGCGGGAGATAGCCCGGCACCAGGCGCACGGGCCGCAGGACGGTTGGCTCGCGGCCATCGGGACGACTCATCGCTCGCTCCTCGTTAAGCACGGCTGCGAGAAAACGGGCCACAGCCCCCAGTCGACAGTGCACGACGGCTCGCGCGTCACTCCAGGGGCTACGCCCCGGCGCGTTGTAGCATGAGCGAGCGGGCCACGCCATCGGCCGCCATGCATCCGTGGCCCGAACGAAGGAGAGGGCCTGCAGGCTCCTATCGAGGAGCCGCGCCCGTCGAAGGCCGCACAGGCGACGCACCCCTCCACGTGGAAATCCGAGGCCTGCTAGCGATCGAGCGCCGTCGGCGTGGCGCGTGCCTGCCGTGCCTCCTCGGGGGTGAGGTACCCCTGCCGCGTCATCGCGCTGATCACGGCATCCTGGCGCGCCTTGACCCGGTCCAGGCGGTGCAGCGGATCGTACAGCGCGGGCGCCTGCGGCAGACCTGCTAGCAGGGTGGCCTCCGTGAGGTTCAAGGCACTGGCAGGCTTGTGGAAGTACACACGCGCGGCGGCGCCGATGCCGTAAGCGTAGGGGCCGAAGTACACCGAGTTGAGATACATCTCGAGTAGCTCGTCCTTGCTGTAGGCTTGCTCCAGCTTGACCGCCATGGCCAGGACCAGCAGTTTGCGACGGAGGGTGGGCTCCTCGCGGCCCAGGTACCGTTTGGCCAGCTGCTGGGTGATCGTACTCCCGCCCTGCATCGGGCGGCCCGCCTCGATGTTGGCCAGCACCGCGCGCGCGAAGCCGATCAGGTCGAGGCCGTGATGCTCGTAGAAGCGGGCGTCCTCGGTAGCGATGATGGCCTCGCGCAGCGCACGGGGGACATTGGTGAGCGGCACCCACTCTCCACCGCGCGCCCGCGCCTGCGCCATCAGCTCGGCTCGCACCGGGCCGGCAGGCGGCAGCTCGTGGAGCAGTAGCATACCGAGCGGCACACCCGCCAGGAACACCGCTAAGAGTAGCCAACGCACCATCGGCTACATTCTGGCGGGAACCGACGTGCCAGGCCAGGATTGCTCACGCGCCAGCGAGCCTCAGCACGGCTCGGAGCCCAGCGCGCCGCCGAGCGCCCACTTGCCAGCCGCCTCGAGATCGGGCGTCGCGAAGAGGTAGCTGACCGAGTGCAGGTCGCGGGGGCAGGGGTGGTACAATCGGCGCGCCCAGGGGCCGGGCGCACGGCAGCGCCACGCCAGAAACGGGCTCGCGGGAGGTGCGCGTGTACGCGGTGGGCGTCTCGGATCACGTCATGATCGCTCATAGCCTGCGGGGCGAGGTGTTCGGGCCCGCGCAGCGCCTGCACGGTGCGACCTACGAGGTGCGCGTCGAGGTGCAGGCGCCACAGCTCGACGCACACGGCATCGTGGTCGACATCGGTCACCTGCGGGCGGCGCTAGCAGCGGCGCTAGCCCCGCTCGCCTACCAGAACCTCGACGAGCTGCCGGAGTTCGCCGGCGTCAACACGACGACCGAGGTGCTGTGCGCGCACATCCACAGTCGGTTGGCTCGGGCGTTGGGACGACGGCCGGGTGCCACGCTCAGCGTGACGCTGGTCGAGTCCCCGGTGGCCTGGGCGCGGTACACGGCACCGCTGTCGTGAGCCAGCCTAGGGCCGGACGACGACCGGGGTGCCCACATCAGCCCAGTCGTAGACGTGCTTGGCGTTGGCGTCGGTGAGGCTGATGCAGCCATTCGAGCCTGGGCGCCCGAAGGTGCTGCGCCAGTAGGCGCCATGGATGGTGTAGTCGCCATAGAAGGCGAGGACCCAACGCACATCGGGAATATCGTAGCGCGAGCCGTCGGGATTGACGCCTCGAAAGCGGGCCATGGGCATCTTGTACAGCACTTCATAGCGGCCGGGCGGGGTCTCGGCGCCGCGCACGCCGGTGGCGACCGGCGCGCTCCACACAGGCACGCCGTCTTCCAGCAGCGTGAGGCGCTGCTCCCGCAGGGAGACGTCGATCACCTTCAGCTTGCCCGTCTGGAACGTGAACGTCACCGGCTCGATCAGGTAGCTGCCGGACGCGCCCCGGGCGCCAGCCGGACCGGCCTTGACCTCTACCTGGATGGGGGTCTCGCGGGGGAACGGCTCTTCGGGCACGAAGCGCACGCGGTTGTCGGCGAGCCACTCGAAGCGGCCGGGGACGGAGGGCTCGAAGCGGATCGCCTCCTCGGCGGCCGCCCGATCGGCGATCGGCTCGCTGAAGCGGAACGTCGGGTCGGCGTTGGGCGTGACGTTCACGGCTCCATCGGCCGGCCAGTAGGCGGCGAGCTGGAGCGGCGCTGGCGCGCTCAGAGCGAGCGTCGCGGGCTGGCGCAGCCAGCCGCCCTCCGCGGTCTCGGCATCGAGCACGACCAGCGTGCGCTGCTGCCCCTGCTCCAGACTCGTGCCCAGCGGGATGGTGGCTGTGGGCTCTCCGCGCCACTGGCGCTCCTCGTCACCAAGCCGATAACTCAGGCGCCGCAGCGGCTGGGACCACTCCAAGGTGAGCGGCACCTCCATGGGCACCGTGGCGCTCGCGCCGGCCACGGGCACCCCGCTGATCGCCACCAGCTCGGCAGGCTCGGGGGTCCGGACCGCCAGCTCCACGTCTGGCCCCGGCACCGCGCCCTCGCGCCCCACGATTCCCGTGAGCGCCAACGAGAATGTTTCACCCGGGGTTAGCTCCGCGAACTGGACCTTCACCTGCCGAGGATCGCCAGAGTCGATTTCCGCGGTGGCGGGGAACGGCGCGCGCGGGGTCACCTGCTGGAGGGGCTCCGTGAAGCGCAGCACGAGCGGGGTGTCGCGCCGCGCCGTCAGCTCGGGCGGAGCATCGGCCAGCCGCGGGGTACGGACCGTGGCAAAGCGCTGCTCCTGCTCGATAACGGCCGGTGGCTCCGGGTCCCAGGGGAGCCGGAAGCCCGTCGAGGTGACCCGCGCCTGCACGAGTAGGCGGTACTGGGCATCGGGCGCGAGCGGCGCCGTGAGCCGCCAGCCGTCCGGCGCGGGTATCACGCTGGGTGCCGGTGCCTGCGGATCGTCGAGGCGGTCTAGATGGACGCTCTCGATCGTCGAGCCGACGGCTTGCAGCGCGATCTGTGGCTCCAAAGGGACCAGTCCGCCGGCGGCGGGCTGCACGATGTGCACCCGAGGCAGCGGAGCCGGCGCGCAGGCGGCCAGCGCCGCAGCCATCGCGAGGGCGAGGACAAGGCTGATCGACAGCGAGCTGACAGGGAGTCGCCCCATCGCTAGCACCTCCCGAAGAGCAGGCGCGATCTCCTGAGCAAGCTGCGTGCCGAGGCATGGGGCTACGGCAGCGCGCTCCCGCTACTGGGTCCTATCGTAGGTGGACCGGGTGGCTGGGCGCTAGAGCCGGGGCGGCCCGAACGGCCACGCGCTCTAACGCAGCTCTAGCGTGGAGGACTTGGCAGTTGGAGGGCGGAGGCGGTAGTATCTAGAGCGGCGCTGCCCCCATGGCGAGAGAGCCACGCAGCGCACCCCCCGTAGCAACGGTGTGGAGCCCTCCTGAAGCGCCTGGCAACATGGCGAGGCGCCCTTGACGGAGCGAGGAGCCGTTTGATACGATAGTGGGTGCGCGCTGGGGAGGCGCGGGGACCTTAACAAGCGAAGAGTGGAGGGGAGCTAGGGCTCCTGGACGATGGGGAGTCTCTGCGGAGGCTCTGGCAT
>JADGHJ010000197.1 GCA_019686175.1 Chloroflexota bacterium
GTTGGGGCCATGGTCGAGTTGTTGCCACGTGGGCAGTGTCGAGGAGGACACTATGCGTGAGGACACGTCGAAGGCTACCGACGGGCTGTGGCAGCGCCCGCTGCCACGGCGCCGGTTCGTGGGCGGGACGGTGGGCGCGGCGGTGGGCCTCGGGCTGCTGGGCCAGGCGCCGGGCGGGCTCGCCGCGTCCCCGGCCCCGCCCGCGCAGACGGAGGCGACGCCCCGCACGCCGGGCTCGACCAACATCGTGCACTCCAACAATCCGCCGTTGGAGGAGACGCGCGTCGAGGAGCTGGTCGGGCTGCTGGTACCCACGGCGAACTTCTTCATCCGCAACCACTCGGCTACGCCGCAGATCGACGCCGCCACCTGGCGCCTGCGGATCGAGGGGCACGTCGAGCGGCCCTACGAGCTGAGCTACGACGAGCTGCGCAACCTGCCGGAGCAGCGGAGCCTGTTCGCTTTCCTGGAGTGCGCGGGCAACGGCCGCGGCCGCTTCGACCCGCCGGCCGACGGCACACCGTGGATCATGGGCGCGGCGGGCACGGCCGAGTGGACTGGGGTCCCGCTGCACGTGCTGCTGGAGCGCGCGGGGGTGCGGCCGGGCGCCGTGGACCTGGTGTGCGAGGGGGGCGACCCGGCCCAGGTGACGCGCGGTCTGCCCATGGCGGTGGCGATGGACCCGGACACGATGGTGGTGTGGGCGATGAACGGCGCGCCGCTACTGCCCGACCACGGCTATCCTGTGCGGCTGCTGGTGCCACGGTGGATCGGGGTAGCATCGGTCAAGTGGCTGCAGCGCCTCGAGGTGATCGACCGCCCGTTCGACGGCATCTACAACACCGTGCGCTACGTGCTCGAGGGCCGGCCGAGCGGCGCGCCTCCCGAGCCGGCCACGCTGCAGCCCGTGAAGTCGTACATCAACCGGCCCGCGCCCAATAGCACGGTGCCGCGTGGCCAAGTGCTGATCACCGGCTACGCCTGGTCGGGCCACGCGCCGATCGCTCGCGTGGAGGTGAGCACCGACGGCGGCCAGAGCTGGCAGGAGGCACGCCTGCTGGAGCCGCGGTTCCCGCTGGCCTGGGTCCGCTTCGACTTCCCCTGGGACGCGCAGGCCACCGGGAGCTACACGCTCGCTTCCCGAGCGACCGACGAGGCGGGCAACGTGCAGCCGCAAACGGTGGAGTGGAACCGCCAGGGATACTATATGAACGCGATCTATTCCTTCCCAGTGACGGTGGTGTGATGAGCGAGCATCTGCGGGCGATGCGCCTGCTCCCTGTGCTAGGTACGGCGGCCATGATCGCGGTGGGAGGGCTGATCGGCGGGGGGCCGCTCCCGGTGGCGGCGCGCGTGCCCGGCCAGAGCGCGCAGGTGGTCCAGGGCGAGCAGGTGTATGCGCGCGCCTGCCAGAGCTGTCACGGCGCTAATCTGGAGGGCACGGTCGGGCCGCCGCTCGACGCCGCCCGGCTGACGGCCTACGGCACCGCCGCGCGGCTGTACCAGTACGTGCGGGGCACCATGCCGATGGACGCGCCCGGCAGCCTGAGCGAGCAGGAATACTACGACGTCATCGCCTACCTCCTGCAGCGCAACGGCCTGTTGCCACCCGAGACGACGCTCGACGCCAGCACGGCCGCCGACATCGCGCTCCGCCCTTGAGTGGCGACGAGATGCTCCCGCCCCTGGCGTGCGAGACGGAGAGGCGGATAGGAGCGGCATGATGGCCACCACCTCGCCAGACCTGGCCGCCATGGCCGGGCTCACCGGTGCCGAGGCGCGCGCTCGTATCCGTGCTGGCCAGTGGCGCCGCCCCACAGCAGGGGTGGCCGTGGGCTACGCGCAGGCCAACGTGGTCATCCTGCCGGCCGCGCTGGCCGAGCCGTTCCACGAGTTCTGCGCGGGCAATCCACAGGCCTGCCCGCTGCTGGAGGTCACGGCGCCCGGCTCGCCGGAGCCGCGGCGCGTGGCGCCGGGCGCCGACCTGCGCCGCGACGTGCCCCGCTACCGCGTCTACCATCATGGCACCGTGATGGCCGAGGTGGACCACCTGCTCGACCTGTGGCGGCCGGACTTGGTGGCGTTCCTGCTCGGCTGCAGTTTCACCACCGAGGCCGCGTTGCTCCGCGCCGGCGTGCGGCTGCGCCACCTGGAGCAGGGCACGGCGGTGCCGATGTACCGCACCAACCGGGCCTGCGCGCCGGCCGGGCCGTTCCACGGCCCGCTGGTAGTATCGATGCGGCCGCTGCCGCCGGCCCAGGTCGAGCTGGCCCGCGCGGTGACCGCGCGCTACCCGCGGGCGCACGGCGCGCCGGTGCACGTCGGCGATCCCGCCGCGCTGGGCATCGCCGACCTGAGCTGCCCTGACTACGGCGCCCCGGTGCCCATGGCGCCTGGCGAGGTGCCCGTGTTCTGGGCCTGCGGCGTCACGCCCCAGGCGGCGGCCGAGGCGGCGCGGCTGGAGTTCATGATCACCCACGCCCCGGGGCACATGTTCATCACCGACCTGCGCGACGAGGAGCTGGCCGATGGCTGAGCGGCCCGTTGTCGATTTCAACAGCGATCTGGGCGAGAGCTTCGGGAACTGGACGCTTGGCGACGACGCGGCGATGGTGCGGGGCATCACCAGCGCCAACCTGGCCTGCGGCCTGCATGCCGGCGACTTCACGGTCATGGACCGCACGGTGGCGCTGTGCAAGCAGGCGGGCGTGGCCGTGGGCGCCCAGCCGGGCTACCCCGACCTGCAGGGCTTCGGCCGGCGCGCCATGAGCTTCGCCCCGGAGGAGATCGAGCAGCTCGTGCTGTACCAGCTCGGCGCGCTGTACGCTTTCTGCCGCGCCCACGGCGTGGAGATCGAGCACGTGAAGCCCCACGGCGCGCTGTACAACCAGGCCGCCGTGGATCCGGCGCTGGCCCGCGGCATCGCCCGTGGGGTGGCCCGCTTCAGCCGCGCGATCCCCCTGGTGGGGCTGGCCAGCTCGCGGGCGTTCGCCGAGGCGGCCGCCGACGCGGGCCTGCGGTTCGTGCCCGAGGCGTTCGCCGATCGCCGCTACAACCCGGACGGCACGCTGCAGAGCCGCCGCTCCCCGGGTTCGCTGCTCACCGACCCCGAGGAGGCGGCGGCGCAAGTGCTCCGCCTCGCGCGCGACGGCAGCGCCGTGGCCCACGACGGCACGGTGGTGCCGATCCGCGCCCAGAGCATCTGCTTCCACGGCGATACGCCCGGCGCGCCCGTCATCCTTGCCGCCGCGCGCCGCCGCCTGGCCGAGGCCGGCATCGCCGTGCGCCCGCTGCGCGAGCTGCTGGCCGCGGCCGCCTGAGCCCACGTGAGTCGCCCGTCGGCCCCACCCGCTTGCCCCCGTCTCGCGCCCGCGGGGGACGCCGCCGTGCTCGTCACCCTCGGCGAGCGGATCGACGCGGCGCTGAACACCCGCGTGCACGCCTTGGCCGAGGCGCTGCGCCCGCAGCCCTGGGTCGAGGACGCGATCCCCGGCTACGCCTCGCTGCTGATCGAGTACGACCCACTGGCCGTGAGCTACGAGGCGGTGACGGCCGCGGTGCGCGAGGCGCTGGCCGCGCTGCCGGCGGCGCCGCGGCGCGCGGGGCGGCTGCGCCAGGTGCCGACGGTGTACGGCGGGGAGTACGGCCCGGACCTGGACGCGGTGGCGGCGCGCGTGGGCCTGCCGCCTGAGGAGGTGGTGCGTCTGCACGCCGGCACGGTGCAGCGGGTGTACTTCCTGGGCTTCGCGCCCGGCCACCCGTACATGGGCGACCTGCCGCCCGTGCTGGCGCTGCCTCGCCGGCCCACGCCGCGCACCGCCGTGCCGGCCGGCTCGGTGGCGATCGCCGGCGGCCAGACGGTGATCTACCCGTTCGCCTTTCCCGGCGGCTGGCACATCCTCGGGCGCACGCCGCTGCGGCTGTTCGACCCCGCGCGCGAGCCGCCCGCCTACTTCCAGCCGGGCGATCGCGTGCGGTTCGTGCCCATTCCCGCCCGGGCCTGGGACGATTATGTCGAGCATTCTGCGCCCAGCGTGCCGCCGTCGGTGGCCGACGCCGCGCTCACCGTGGAGGTCGGCGGGCTGCTCACCCTCGTGCAGGACGCTGGCCGTATAGGCTATGGCCACCTCGGCGTGCCGCGCTCGGGGCCCATGGATTGGGCCGCCCTGCGCGCCGCCAACTTGCTGGTGGGCAACGCGCCGGGCGCGGCGGGGCTGGAGATCAACCTGGTCGGGCCCGCCCTGCGCTTCCACCACGACACACTGATCGCCCTCACCGGCGGCGACCTGCGCCCCACGCTCGACGGGCGCCCGGTCCCGCTCTGGACCGCGTGGTACGCGCGCGCTGGCCAGGTGCTGCGGTTCGGGCCGCGGCGGGCCGGGCTGCGCGCCTACCTCGCCCTCGCCGGGGGGATCGCGGTGCCGCCCGTGCTCGGCTCGCGCGCCACCTACGCCCGCGCGGCCTTCGGTGGCCTGGCCGGCCGCGCCCTGCAGGCCGGCGATCGCCTGGCGCTACAGCCGCCGTCCGCCGACCCGCGCCGCCAGCTCGGCAGCTACCTGCCGCCCGAGCACCGCCCGCCGTACTGCGCCGCGCCCGAGGTGCGCGTGCTGCTCGGGCCGCACGCTGACCGCTTCCCACCCGCCGCGCTGGAGACGTTTCTGGGCACGGCGTACACCGTGACGCCTGCCTCGGACCGTATGGGCTACCGACTGGCCGGTCCTCGCCTGGCGCGCCGCGAGCCCGCTGATCTCGTCTCGGGCGGCATGCCGCTGGGCGGCGTGCAGGTGCCCGGGGACGGCCACCCCATCGTCCTGCTCAGCGACCACCAGCCCACCGGGGGCTACCCGCTGATCGCCACGGTGATCCAGGCCGACCTCCCGCTGGTCGCGCAGCTCGCGCCCGGGGACAGCGTGCGGTTCCGCGCCGTGAGCCTGGTGGAGGCGCGTGCTGCCTATCGCGAGCGCCTGGAGGCCTGCGCGGCCCTGGCGCGGCAGGCGCTGCTGCTGGTGCCCGCGGAGGAGTAAGCGGAGCTGCCCTTCAGTGGCCTGCACAGGGAAACAGGACAGCAGCGACCACCGCCCGCTCCGCTATGAGAGCGCGGTGGCCGAGGACTGACGCGCGGAGACGTTCCTAGCGGCGTGTCGTGATCCCGCCTGGCCGCGGGGGCTGGGGGCTCGACGGCGCGGCGTCGGACGACGGGGCGACCCCACTCGGCTCCGGCGCCACTGGACTCGTCTCGGTGGGTTGCGTTCTCCCCACCAACACCCACTCTCCGGTGAAGCCGTCGCACATGTACACTGCGAGATGCCCGGTCGCGAACCCGTAAACTCTGGTTTCGCCTGGCTGGAAGGTTCCCGCGCCGTATTGGCAGGTCTTATCGGCGCAGCCCGCCCCGGGCACCCACAAGCCGCCCCGCCTTTCACAGGAGGACTGATTGTCGTGCGCGTGGACCTGGGCGGCGGTACTACTCAGGACCGCGACTCCAAGGACAGCGGCGGTGACGAGCGGGCGGACCGTCTTGCGAAGATGCATCGTGGCCTCCTTTGCCTCGCTGGACGCCGCTGGCCCCGGCCAGCAGCGCGCTTCACATGCTCGGAAGGATACACGGGCCGGGCGCGGGCGCCTGCGAACGGCGTCATAGCCCGCGGGTGAGCTTGTTCACCATCGTGGCCGCGATCCCGGCAGGCCCGGTGGCGAGGCGCGCGCCCTGGGACCGGACACGGTGGGTGCGGCCGCGGCTGCCGTGGTGTGCGGCGATCTGCCACAATGAGACCAGCCGCGAGGCGTCCGACCGACGGGCGCCCGCACCTGGGGGAGGCGCTGATGGCGGAGCAGGTGCGCGCCTACTGCAATCTGTGCCATGTCCACTGCCCGATCGTGTGCACCGTGAGTGGGGAGATGGTGACGCGTATCGAGCCCGACCACGACCATCCCGCGGGCGGCGCGATGTGCGTGAAGGGCAAGGCGGCCGCGGACCTGCTGCGCGCACCCGAGCGCCTGCGCTACCCGCTGCGCCGCACCCGCCCCAAGGGCGACCCCGACCCAGGCTGGGAGCGCATCTCCTGGGACGAGGCGCTGGACACCATCGCCGAACGGCTGCTGGCGGTGCGCGCGGAGTACGGCGCGGAGGCCGTGGCGTTCTGCAAGGGCACCAGCAGCGGCACCGCGCTGAGCGACAGCGAGCCGTGGCTGGCGCGGCTGAGCCACGCCTTCGGCACCCCGAACGTGGTAGGCACCACCTACCTCTGCAACTGGCACCGCGATACGGGCAACGTCTACACCCTGGGGATGCCGCTGCCCACCCCCGACTTCGAGCGGGCCGGCGCCGTCCTACTCTGGGGCCACAACCCCGGCGCCACGTCGCTGGCCTTCGCGCGGGCGATCGCGGCGGCGCAGGGGCGCGGGGCGCGCCTGGTGGTGGTCGATCCGCGGCGCGTGGGCTTCGCCGCGCGTGCCGACGTGCACCTCCAGCCGCGTCCGGGCACCGACGGCGCCCTGGCGCTGGCCCTCATCCATGCCCTTGTCGCGCGGGACGGCCACGACGTCGCATTCGTGCGGACCTGGACCAACGGCCCGCTGCTGCTGCGCGCCGATACGGGCCGCCTGCTGCGCTGGGCCGATCTGCATCCAGAGGAGGCCGACGGCTACACGGCCTGGGACACTCGGGCCGCGCGGCCGGTGCGCTACGACCCCACGACCGGGACGTACACGGCACCGACCGAGGCGCTGGCGCTGCACGGCGAGTGGCACCTGCGGCTGGCCAGCGGCGAGATGGTCGTGGTGCGCCCTGTGTTCGCCGCGTTGCTCGCGGAGGCCGCCGCCTGCGCTGTCCGTGTCGAGACGCTCACCGGGGTGCCGGCCGAGCGCGTGGAGGCCGCTGCGGCGCTGCTGGCGGTGCACCGCCCCGTGGCACTGTACTTCTGGAACGGCCTGACCCAGCACACCAACACCATCCAGAACAGCCGCGCCGTGACGGTGTTCTGGGCGCTGCTCGGCGACTTCGATCGGCCGGGGGGCAACGTGGTGTTGCCGAGCGTGAAGCTCGCGCCGGTGGAGGCGTCCGAGCTGCTGCCGGCGGCGCAGGCGGCGCGGCGGCTGGGGCGGGCCGAGCGCCCGTTGGGCCCGCCCGCGCGCCCCGGCCAGGTGACAGGCTACGACCTGTACCGGGCGATCTTGGCCGGCGAGCCGTACGCAGTCAAGGCGCTGGTGGGCTTCGGCGGCAACCTGCTGTACGCGCACGCGGCGCCGGCGCTGGGCCGCGAGGCGCTCACGCGGCTGCCGTTCTTCGCCCAGGCCGAGCTGTTCCTGACCCCGACCGCCAGCTTCGCCGACATCGTGCTGCCGGCCGCCTCATTCCTCGAGCGCGACAACGTGTGGGCTGGCTGGCCGTTGCCGCTGGCCGCGCGCGGGCACGTGCAGTACCGTCCGGCGGTGGTCCCCCCAGTGGGGGAGGCGCGCGCGGACACCTGGATCATCTTCGAGCTGGCGAAGCGGCTGGGGCTCGGCGACCGGTTCTGGGATGGCGACATTGCGGCAGCCTATGCGCACCAGCTCGCCCCAACCGGGCTGACGCTCGACACCCTCAAGGCGGCACCCGGCGGCGTAACCCTGTCGCTGCCGCCCACACGCTATGCCAAGTACGCGGAGTCCGCGAGCGAGAACGGCCCGCCACACGGCTTCGCCACGCCCACGGGCAAGGTGGAGCTGTACGCCGTGCCGTTCGCCGAGCACGGCCAGCCCCCGCTGCCGCGCTTCGCGCCGCCGGCCAGCGCCGGGCGAGGTGACACCGCGGGCGCCTATCCCCTCGTGTGGACCTCGGCCAAGCTGCTGCAGTACTGCCACAGCCAGCACCGGGCGCTGCCCAGCCTGCGGCGCGCGGTGCCGGAGCCCTACGCCGAGCTACACCCCCAGACGGCGGCGGAGTACGGCATCGCCGATGGGGCGTGGATGGTGGTCGAGTCGCCCCAGGGTGCCGTGCGGGTGCGCGCGCGGGTGACCGAGGCCGTGCTGCCGGGCGTGGTCTGCGGCGTGCATGGCTGGTGGCAGGAGTGCTCGCCGCTGGGGCTGCCAGGCTATCCCCCGTTCGCGGCGACCAGTGCCAACACCAACCTGCTGATCCCGCACGACGAGCGCGACCCGATCAGCGGCGCCACCCCCTCGCGCTCGTACCGCTGCCGCGTGCGGCCCGCGGCTGTGCCCACAGCGGGGGCACAGGACCACACGGCGGGCAGGGCACTCGGGACGCGGGGCGGTGTAGGGGCCAGCAGCTAGCTGGCGGGGCGAGTCGTCGGCCCGCTCACGGGCGTGGGGGCCGGGGAGAGCGAGTGGAGGCCGTATGGG
>JADGHJ010000198.1 GCA_019686175.1 Chloroflexota bacterium
GGTCGCGCCGGCCCCGGCGGCGCCCGGCGGGGCCGCGGCGTCCGGCGGGGCAAGCGCGGGCCGTTAAGCGCGGCGAGGCCACGGGCATAGCGGTATTCAGGCCAAGCGGACCGGGCCGCCGCCCAGCGTTTCCAGGGCCGGGCGCGCTGAGAACGACACCAGATGGCCGGGGCAGCGGCAGTCCGAGCTACCGAAGCCGGCGGCGAGGCCCGCGCCGGGCAGCCCGGTCAGTTGGGCGGCTAGCGCGCACTCGTACCGCTCACGGCCGAGCAGCGCCCACACCTCCACGAGCGTGGCGTGCGAGCGGAGCGTGTCGATGTGCCAGTGGGGTCGGGACAGGGGGCGCAGGTGGTGCGCGAGTCGAGCGCCGAGCCCGCGCCGCGCGCTGCCCACATAGACGTGCCAGCCCGGGGGAAAGTGCCGCCGCCCCAGGCGCCCGACCGGCAAGGTCAGCGGCGTCGTGGTGCGCAGCACCAAGAGGTAGCTGCCAGGTGCTTGGATGGCTGCCAGGGCGGCGAGCCGCTGGCCACTGTCCGCGGTCTCCATCTGGGCCCGCTCCCTGCGGCGTCGCGGTGTGCTAGAACAGCGTGGGCCCGAGCGCTCGGCCGCCGACCGCGCGGGCGAGCGTCACTACGTCGCGGCCGAGCTGCCGCGCCTCCTCTGTCAGCCTGGCGTCGTCGGGCCGGCCGTCCACGAGCTGGAAGCCGCTGCCGTACACGATCGACGGCACGACATGCACCTGGAAGAAGGCCAGCGCGGTGCGCAAGCCGAGGTCCAAGCCCAGATAGTGGTGCTGACTGGCGCCCGTGGCGATCAGCCCGGCCGCCTTGCCCACCATGTACTCCTTGGGGATGACGTCGATCAGGTTCTTCAGCGCGCCGGTCATCCCGCCGCGGTACATGGGGGAGCCGATCACGTAGGCCCCGGCGGCCTGCACGCGGGCGAGGACGGCCTGCGTCGCTGGCGAGTACGCTTCTGGCGGCCGCCCATCGGCGAAGTCGATCGGCGTCTCCGCCAGGTCGATCAGGTCGGTCTGCACGTCGTCGCCCTCTGCCGCTCCCGCGAGTGCCAACTCGATGAGCGCGCGTGTGCGGCCGCTGCGTGCGGCGCTGCCGCAGATTCCCAGCACCAGCATCTACGCCTCCTGCCGGAAGGGGCGCCGCAGCCCCGCCTGCTCCAGGAGCGGCAGCACCTCGGCGATCCATTGCTGGAGCTCCGCCTCGTAGTTCACCCAGGACAGCACGACGCCGTCGAGGCCCACGCCCGCTAGCTTCGCCAGCGTGTCGGTGATCTGCTCCGCCGTGCCTACCAGCGGGTAACCGCCCCAGCCAGCGATGAAGTGGAACTTGAACGCCTCCACCGCCTCGGGCGGCAGCACCCCCGACTGGATGCCGATGATGCGCGTCAGGTTGTCCACCGCCTCCCAATCGCCCCGCTCGCGCACGTAGTAGTTCAAGTAGTCGCGTGCCTCGCGCTCGGTCGGGCGACAGACCACGTAGCCATTGGTCCATACCTGCAGCTCGCGACCGAACTCCTCCCGCGCCAGGCGACGCAGGTGCTGCACCTGGGCGCGAGCGCCGTCGTAGTCGTGCTCGCGCACCAGGATGAACGCCATGTCGGCGTACTTGGCGGCGAAGCGCTGGCCCACCGGCGAGCCGCCCGCGTTCATGATCGGTGGGAACGGCCGCTGGATCGGCTTCGGCTGGTGAAACCCTTTCTGGATGCGAAAGAAACGCCCCTCGAAGTCGAACTCGTCCTCGGCTGTCCACAGCCGCTTGACGATCTCCAGCCACTCGGCGGCGTACTCGTAGCGTGTGTCATGCTCCATGATCGGCGCGCCGAACATCTCCAGCTCTGGCTGGTACCAGCCGCAGACGATGTTCAGCGCGAAGCGGCCGTTCGAGATGTGGTCGATGGTGGTGGCCTGCTTGGCCGCCAGCAGCGGGTGTACAGTCGGCACGTGCGAGGTGGAGAACACGCCGATCTGCTCGGTCACCGCTGCCACGCCCGCCGCCCAGGTGTAGCACTCGAAGCAGCTTCCGTTGAAGTTGGTCGGCCCACCGAACCCCTTCCAGCGAGCCACCGGCACCATCGCCTCGAAGCCCGCCTGGTCCGCCAGGGTGGCGATGCGCGCGGTGTTCGGCCAGGTGGTCTCCAGGTGGCCCTCGGCCAGCGTGATCGCGCAGCCGTTGCTCACGTTGGCGCCGAACACGCCTAGCTTCAGCCGATTGTCGTTGAATAGGGGGTTGGTCGCTGGCCGGGGTGCCGCGTGGTGCTGGACAGCCATTGGTCTCTCCCATCGCCTGCAGCGTGCTCAGCCGCATTCTAGGCACGCGTCGCGGTCCCTGCTAGTCCGAGTTCCCTGCGCCCTGCTCCTTGCCTCGTGCGCGAGGTCGTCCTGGCTGTGGCGCTGGCTGCCAGCGCAGCCCTGTCGCCAGGGAGGGGATTTGCTCTATGATGGGCGCCAGAGTCATGGCGTGTCGGGATGCGGGTCAGCAGCGCGAGGGCGGAGGAACCGATGTCGCCACGCAGCCTCCCTTTGGTCGCGGCCTGTCTCTTGCTTCTGGGCATGCTCGGTGCCTGTACGTCGAGTCGCCCCCCGGCCAGTCGCGCCCCGGCGGTGAGCGGGGCTGCGGCGGACGGACCGCCGCCCGCGGCCGCCGCGGCCCGAGCGAATGCGCCCGCCATCCCCGAGCGGATCCGCATCAGTTACGCGGGGTTGACCGCCCACTTCGCCGCCGCCTGGGTGCCCAAGGAGGCGGGGTATTTCGCGCAGCAGGGCCTCGACGCCGAGCTGACCTACCTGCCCAGCCGCCAGGCCTCCACGGCGCTGGTGTCGGGCGAGGCCGACTACGCCTTCTTCAGCGGCCGCACGCTGGTCGACCTGCGCATCCAGGGCGCCGACGTGGTCGCCATCGCCGCCCCGATGACCAAGCTGATCCTGTCGCTCATCGTGCAGCCCGACATCCAGCGCCCCGAGGACCTCCGCGGCAAGCGCATGGGGGTGACGGGCTTCGGCTCGATCATCGACTTCGGCGGCCGCTATCTGCTGAAGGAGCTGGGCCTACAGCCTGAAGTCGATGTAGCGGTCATCCAACTCCAGACCAATCCGAACATCATGGCCGCCCTGGAGACACGGGCCATTGAGGCCGGCTCGCTCGCGCCGCCGCAGAGCCTCCAGGCCCTGGCACAAGGGTATCGCGAGATGGGCGCGATGCACCGGCAGCCGTTCGAGTACCCGGCGGGGATCATGGCTGTGCGCGCCGATCGCCTGCGTGAGCACCCCGACCAGGTAGGCCGGGTGGTGCGCGCGGTCACCGAGGGGATCGCGCGCTTCAAGAACGATCCGCCGTACGCCCAGCAGGTGCTCAAGCAGTACACCTCGATCGAGGACCCCGAGGCCCTTCAGGGCACCTACGAGCTGTTCGCGCCCGCGTTCCCCCAGCTCCCGCTGCTCACCGAGGCGGCCATGCAGGTGGCGATCGACGAGACCGCCAGCGAGAACCCACGGGCGCGCGAAGTGACCCCGGCCAGCACGATGGACATGCGCTTCGTGCGCGAGGTCGAGGCGTCGGGGCTGCTGAAGCAGTTGTACCCTTGATCGCCTCTGACGTGACGACGATCCGCGGCCCGGCTGCACGGGGCGGTCGTTTGGGGAAGCATTGTCGTGCGCGCCCATACCGGTTCGGAGGGCCGATGGCCTATCATCCGATCAGTGATACGTGTGTCTGCGGCAAGCGTCGCGGCGAGTCGGAGACCATGGCCAGACGCTAGCTACGAGGAGGGGTATTGTGCGGTTCGGGACGTACTACTTCCTGCAGCGCCCGCCCGGGCGCGACGAGAGCGCTATCATCCGCGAAGAGCTGGACCAGATGATCTGGTCGGAGGCGCTGGGTTACGACTCCGTCTGGCTGACCGAGCACCACTTCGCTGACTACGGCCTCTCGTCGGCGCCCAGTGTGCTGGCCGCCGCGGTCCTGAGCCGCACCACGCGCTTGCACCTCGGCCTGGCCGTGTACGTACTCCCCTTCCACCACCCGATCCGCTTCGCCGAGGAGATGGCCACGCTCGACATCATCAGCGGCGGTCGCTTCATCGTCGGCATCGGCCGGGGCAATCGGCCGGCCGAGTTCGTCGGCTACGGCGTGCCGCAGGAGGAGAGCCGCGGGCGCTTCGAGGAGGGGATCGATATCGCGGTCCAGGCCTGGACCCAGGAGCACGTCGAGTTCACCGGCCGCTACTGGCAGATCCCCCGCACGCCGGTACACCCCAAGCCGCTCACGCGGCCCCACCCACCGATCGCCGTGGCCGCCACCAGCCCCGAGACGGTTACCTGGACCGCCCAGCGCGGCTACCGCCTGCTCTCCTCGGGCCTGTTCACCCCGCTGCGCCAGAGCGTCGAGTTGCGCACGCTGTACGCCGACGCGCTGGCCCGCGCCGGCCACGACCCGGCGACGACGGCGCGCCTGCTCGGGCAGTGGACGCTCACCAAGCACGTCTACGTTGCGCCCACCGATGCGGAGGCCCAGGCCGACGCTCGCGACGCCGAGCTGTGGTACCTCGACTCCTACTGCCGCTCCATGCGCGCCGACCACTTGGCCAACGTGTCGGTGACCGTGCGCCGGCAGGCCGAGCAGATGATCGCCCAGATCCAGGCGCTGCGCTGGGACGACCTGCTCCGCGACGCGTTGCTGATCGGCTCGCCCGAGACGGTGCGCGCCAAGGTGGCGGAGATCCAGGCGGCCGGGGTCGGCGAGCTGGCCTGCTGGATGAACTTCGGCGGTTTGCCGCCGGACAAGGTGCGGCGCTCGATGGAGTTGTTCGCCCGCGAGGTGATGCCCGCCTTCCACGGCGCGCCGGCTGTTACTCCCGCCGCCGCGCAGGGCCCCGCGCCAGCCGGGGGCGCCGGCCTGAGCGAGTGAGCGGGCCCTTGCTGACCGCGGCCTGAGGCCGTAGAGTACCGCAGAAGCCGGTGTGGCAGGCGACGACGCGGGAGGCGGCGATGCGGATCGGTGTGATCGGTGCGGGGGCGATCGGGCGCTATCTCATTCAGGCGGTGCGCTCGGGCATGGCGGGCGACCACGAGGTGGTCGTCGTGGCCGACATCGTGCCCAACGCGGGCATCGAGGGGCTGCCGTACACCACGGACGTGACCACGCTGCCCAGCTACCGGCTCGACCTGGTGGTCGAGGCGGCGGCGCAGGCCGCGGCGCGAGCGCACGCCATCCCGCTGCTGGAAGCCGGGATCGACGTCATGATCATGAGCGTGGGCGCCCTGGCCGACGAGGAGTTCTACGCGCGCTTGCGCGAGGCCGCGCGCCGGGCCGGCCGCCGAGTGTACATCCCGTCCGGCGCGCTCGGCGGGCTGGACGCCATCAAGGCGGCGGCCATCGCCGGCCTCGATGAGGTCGAGTTGATCACCACCAAGCCGCCGGTCGCGCTCCAGGGCGCCGCCTATTTCGAGACGCACCCTGTGGACTGGGCGGCGATCACCGGCCCCACCACCGTCTACGAGGGGCCGGCGAGCGAGGCCGTCCAACACTTCCCGCAGAACGTCAACGTCGCCGCCGTGCTCAGCCTGGCCGGGGTCGGCCCCCGCCAGACGCGTGTGCGCGTGGTGGCCGATCCCGCGGCTACCGTCAATCAACATCGCGTGCGAGCGCGCGGCGCCTTCGGCTCGCTGGAAGTCACGCTCAACAACCTGCCCAGTCCGGACAACCCGAAGACGAGCTGGTTGGCCGCGCTCGCCGCGGTGGCCATGCTGCGCCGCCTGGCCGATCCCATCCAGCTCGGGCAGTAAAGGCGGCCGTCAGCGACCGGCCGGCAGATCGACGTACTGCTCGGGCGCGACGCCCAGCTCGCGGGCCAGCTTGGCCACCTCGTCCCACACCGCGTCGGCGATCACCACCCCGTGCGCCAACCGCTCGCGCCGCGTGCGATAGGAGCGCTCGCCCGGCACGAGGATCTCGGCGAACCCCGGTGCGCGCCGCGACCCCTTCACCTGGGCGAGGTAGGCGCTTACCGCCTGCCGGAACCAGGCCGGGTCCACGAACACCGCCGGGTCGAGCGCGAGCACTAGCGTGCCCCAGTACTGCGTCCAGCCGCTGGCGTCGCGCATCGGGCCGGCGCCTACCCCGGTAAGCAGGCCGCCCAGCAGCTCGACCGCCAGCCCCAGGCCGTGGCCCTTGGCGCCACCCACCGGCGTGATGGCTTCCGCGGCCCGCGCGTCTGTCGTCGGCGCGCCGCTGGCATCGACCGCCCAGCCCTCCGGGAGCGGCCGGCCGGCGATGGCCGCCTCGCGCAGCTTGCCGAACGACGTCGCGCCCACGCTCATGTCCAGCAGGAACGGGTCGCTCTCCGTGGGCACCGCCACGGCGATGGGGTTCGTGCCGATCTGCCGCTCCACGCCGCCCCAGGGATGCACGTGTGCCTCGGACTTGGCGAACAGCAGGCCGACCAGCCCCTCGCGGGCGATCAGCTCGACGTAATAGCCGGCGAGCGCGATGTGGCCGCAGTGGTTCAAGCCGATCGCTGCGGCGCCGCTGCGGCGAGCGCGGACGAGCGCCTCGCGGGCGGCCAGGGTGGCGGCGTAGGGCCCCAGCGCCCGATCGCCATCCAGGAGTGCCGCCGCGCCGCGCTCCTGGGCGATGCGCGGCTGGGCCTGCGCGCGGCACCAGCCCGTGCGCAGGAGGTCCACGTTGAGCGGCACGCGGATCAGGCCGTGCGACCCGTGGCCGCGAAGGTCGGCCTCGGTGAGCACGTCGGCCATGGCGTCGGCCTCGGCGTCGCTCGTGCCGAGGGCAGTGAAGATCGCGCGGATGTAGCGGCGCTCGGCGTCGGCCGTCAACAGCATCGCTCGCTCCCTATGGCCTAGGCTCCGATGGCGTGGGCGAGGGAAGCCATAGCCCACCCTTGCTAGGGTAACAAGCTCGCCATCTCCGAGCACGTCTCGGAAGGCGGGCTGGAACGCCGGGGTCGCTGCGGGCACCAACGCCGTCCTGGCCCAGTGTGCGGCCGGAGCTCAGGCGGCGGAGGGCAGGAAGGAGCGCACCAGCTCGACGGCGATCAGGTGCTTGCAGGGGACGTAGCCGCGCCAGGCAAAGTCGGGACAGTTGCAGTAGCCGTCGCGTACGGCCCACCAGCCGCCGCCAGCGCTGCGCACACGGTAGCGGCCGTTGCCCAGCGACTCCACCGCGCCGGCACGCACGAGCGCGGCCGCACGCTCCGCCCGCTGGGCGGCCGCCTCGGCCAGCTTAGTCGCATCGGGCGGCCCGCCGCCGCGCGCTGGCCGCTCGGCAGACGGTCGATCGGGGAGCGAAAGTGGTGTCTTCACAAGAACATTATAAACTAACTATAGGTGACGTGTTCGGCGGGCCGGCGTCGCGCGCTGGTCCGTGCGGTATCATCTTGAGCGATAGCAGCGCGAGCTGGCGGGCCGGGGGGTCGCCGGCTTGGTCGAAGGGAGGCTTTGGGAATGCTCACGCTCACGCCAGCGGCGCGGGCGAAGGTGGAAACGCTGCTCGCGCGCGCGGAGGATCCACAGACCGCGCTGCGCGTGTTCGTCTCGCCCGGTGGCTGCTCCGGGTTGTCGTATGGGATGACGCTCGACACCGAGCGCCAGGAAGGCGACACGGTGATCGAGGATGGCGGCGTGCGAATCGTCGTCGACGAGATGAGCGCGATGTACCTCGCGGGCGCGGAGATCGACTACGTCGATGCACTGATGGGCGGTGGGTTCACCATCCACAATCCGAACGCCGTGCGTTCCTGCGCCTGTGGGCACTCGTTCGACACGGGCAAAGATGCCACCATGGCGCGGCCCTGCCACTAAGCGGTAGCCGGGCCGAGGTCGTGAGGAACGCTCCTCACAGCCTCGCTGTGCGGTCGGCGGCCGACAGGCGGCCAGCGGCGAGCAACAGGCTTGTCCGCCGGCTGCTTGACAGAGACCCGGCCATTTGCTATTGTCCGGCTAGAAGGCAGGAGTACATCGCGACTTCGCCTTCGGAAAGGAGGACCGGGCTCGGTGTTCCACCGCATCAAGCCGCACGTTCTCCTTGGGAGATGGCAAGTCGACAGGTAAGCCCCCGTGCCCAGCGGCGCGGGGGCTCAGAGACCCTTCCGCCGAGTAGCCGAACTGAATGGGGTTGCGTTCGCTCGGCAGTCGAGCGTAGAAGTAGGCGGAAGCTAGCGAAGACGAGCGGGGTGAAGTACTCACCCCGCTCGTCTTCGCTTGGCGCTCCTACGGTAAGTAGCCCCGGGTTGACACCTGGGGTGTCCTACATGCTGTTTGTTATAAAAATATAAGAGCCCACCAGA
>JADGHJ010000199.1 GCA_019686175.1 Chloroflexota bacterium
GCGTGGGGGTGTCCAGCGCATGCAGCGCCACCAGCAGCAGCGGCGTGGGGGCCTCGCGCGGCAGCGGGGTCCAGGGCCGCCCGAGCGGCTCGAGCGCGTCGAGGCGGGCCGGGGTGATCGCCGCCTCGGGGAGGGCCAGGCTGGCTTCCAGCGCGCGGTAGCGCCCGGCCAGGTAGGGCACCAGTAGCGCTGCTGCGACGATCACCAGCACGTTCACCAGCATCAGCGGGCGAACGGTGGGCCACCCGTGCCCCACCGCGACCGCCGGCTGGATCGTCGGGGCGCGCGGCGGGCGGAAGTGAGCGAGCACGACCTCGGGCGGGACACCGAGATACACGGCGTAGGCGCGCAGCAGCCCCCGCGCGTACACGGCCGAGGGCAGGGCGGCGTAGTCCTGCTCCTCGAACGCGACCAAGTAGCGGCGCGGGATGCGCGTGTCGGTCTCGACCGCCTCGAGCGAGCGGCCGCGCGCCAGGCGCGCCTGGCGCAGCACCGGGCCAAACGCCGCCGGGATCTCGCGGCGCGGCGGGCGTCGCAGGCGCCGGAAACCGAAGCGGGCTGGCGGGTTGTGGTCGGGAATGTCGGGCGCTGGGGCCGTGGCGCTCTCCTCCGCCGCGGCAGGCACGGGCGCGCTCAACCTCTAGTGCGCGCGCAGCCCCGCGCTGCCTGCTCGGAGACTATACGGAGCCTGGCCGACGGCCATCAAGCGGCCGCTACCGTGCGCCGCGCCGCCTGCCAGGCTGCCGGCCAGTAGCGCACCGCCGGCGGTAGCAGCGGCAGTACGCGCCGGCTCAGCGCCGCCCAGGTAGCGAGCGCGTGGGCGTGGCGCCGCGTCCACCGCAGACCGTAGCCGGCGCGCAGCCGCGGGGGGAGCAGCCCGACGATCGGGAGCTGGAGTAGTGCCTCCAGCGGGCGCAGGGGCGGCGGCCCCAGCGGCGCGAGGAGCGCGGCGGCCAACGTCCGCGCGCGCCTGCCGACGGCGATGCGCGGGCTCGCGAGCATGCCGTGTAGATATTCCTGCAGCGCGGCGTAGCTCGCGGGCAGTACACCCTCGGGGATGTGCAGCAGGGGCGCGATCGCCGTCGCCTCGGCACAGTAGCGGTCGCGCTCCGCCGGCGTCAGCGGCCCCACGAACAGCTCGTAGGTGCGCAGGGCTGTATCGGTGAACGTCGCGTGGACCCACAGCAACAGCGCCGGGTCGCGCGCGAAGTACGGCGTGCCGGCGGGCAAATCGCCGGTGGCCTCGGCCAAGGTGCCACGGACGCGCCCGTGGATGCTGTCGATACGGCGCGCGACGGCCTCCGCCTGCTCGCGCGTGCCGAACGTCAGTGTCAGCATGGCGTCGAGCGTGCGGCGCAAGCGAGCCAGCCGCGCGCCAGCGTCGGCGCGGAACGTGCTGTGCTCGGCCACGCCCTCGGCCACCAGCGGATGGGCCAATTGCAGCAGGATCGCGCGGCCCCAGCCCAGTAGCACCACCCGCTCGGAGTTGACGCGCTGCACCACGCTGGGAAAGCGAGCAGGCGAGGAACCGTGGCGGGCGCGTCGCCCGGAAGGTCTCACCGCGATAAACGGGGAAGCCTGTTCCATAGTTGGAGTATAGCGGCGCAGCGAACTCTGGGCGCGCAGTGCCCGTAGCCGGCGGCGGGGCTTGGCACATGGGTCGATGCCCCGGCCTTCCGCCGCCCGCGAGGGACCTTCACGGAGCGCCGCCACGGCCACGGTGTCCGGCAGGCGCGCCTCACACGGGGCAAATGGCTGCCGGACGGCGAGTAGCTCGAGGAAGCAAGCGGTCGCGCTTCCGAACGTTCGGGCAGTGCTGCCCGTTCGAGCGGGCCTCGGGTGGCCTCAGCCGCAGCCCGGGCCGCGCACCTCCTGGGCCGCCACCTCGGCCGGCAGCAGGCTGCGGGCGAAGGCCTGAAGGTCGGCGCGGGCCTGCTCGGTGAGCGCCGCGATCTGGGCCAGCGTGTCCTCGCGGGAGGCCAGCCCGTAGCCGTAGATGCCCAGCGGTACGATCAGCTTGAGATAGTAGTGGTTTGCCGCCTCGTAGACGACCGCGCAGTTACTGGGCTTCCGTGCTTGGGCCAACAACGGGCCGCATACCTCGGCGAACGCCGCCAGGGCCGGCTCGCCCCGGAGGTCGCGCGGGATCTCGGGAAAACGGGCCAACAGCTCGTCGACGGTCATCGCTACTCGCTCCTTCGCCAACTGGCCGGTCGCCACGCGCGTCGCCACGGCCGGCGGCCGCTCGCCAGCGCTTGGGCCCTCGAATCGGTCAGCAGATTATACGGAGCGCCTCTGATCCCAGCAGCTCGCTGACGCCGGCCGGTCGGCCGCGCGGGACTCGCTAAGCCACTTGTCGCCGTCGCGATCCCGCCAGGGCCGTAGCTCCTGGCGTCTCCGACGCCCCGGTGCGCTGGTACAGCGGTCGAGGTGGTTGCTCACCACACCGCGCGCAGAGGCCCAAGTCGGCCTCGAGCAGACGGATCTCCGTCTGGAGCAGCTGAAGGGTACGGTGGATGGTACGCACGAACGGTCGATCTCGCCACAGCATCGGCATGCTCCCAAGCGACGTATCGATTCGGTTCCAGCACGATCTAGTACGAGGTCAACGCAGGAACCGTACCGCCGCCTAGCCGGCGACCCGCTCATCGGCCGTGCGTGCGATACACTGGCCTTGAAGGGCGCATCATCCGGTGCACGGCGGGTCGTCAGGAGGCCGCATGCTGCGGCAGGTCACGATCGTTGGGATCTGGGTCCTACTGGCGGGCTTTCTGGGCCTGCTGGCCTGGGGTGTGTTCCGCGCTTCAGCCTCCGATTCGACAGTCACCGGCGCGCTCCGCGTGAACTGGGAAGGCCGTGTCCTCCCCCTGCGTGCACGGCCGGCGCCGGAGCTGCGAGTGGCGCTACTGACCGGCGGCGCACCTGGCAGCGAGATCCAGCTCGCGGAGCTGCGCGGCCGGCCGGTGGTGGTCAACTTCTGGGCATCGTGGTGCCAGCCCTGCCGCGACGAGGCGGCGGTCCTGGAGCACTTCGCCGCTGAGTACGGCCCACGCGGGGTGGCGTTCGTCGGCGTCAACGTCTGGGACAACGAGCAACAGGCGCGGGCGTTCCTGGAAGAGTTCGGCATCAGCTACCCGAACGGTACTGACACGCGCGGCAGCGCCGCCGTCGAGTATGGGCTCACCGGCCTACCCGAGACGTTCTTCATCGATCGGCAGGGGCGGATCGTGAGCAAGTTCGTCGGCCCGCTGACCGACCGCGCGCTGCGCACCGCAGTCGAGAGCCTCCTGGCGTGAGCGCGCGCGGGCAGGGCGGGGATGGCTAGCGCGTGGACGCCCTCCTGTTGGCGATCATCCGGGCCGCGCACGGCGTGACTGCGGCCGTGTGGCTGGGCGTGAGCCTGGCCGGGGTGCTCAGCCCCACCTGGCTGAGCGCGGCTCGAGCGAGCGGGCGTCTGTCGCTGCGCGCGCTCGCCCAGTTCTCCATGTGGGCGCTGCTCGTCACGGGTGCGCTGCTCACCTTGCAGCGCCTCGCCGATCCGGCTGTCAGCCCCCTGTACGTGGGGCTCCTGGCGTTCAAGCTCGCGCTGGTCGGGGCCATGGGCCTGGTGGCCCTCGCCGCACCGACGCCACTGGCGAACGTGGGGGGCAGCGCGGCCGCACCACGACCGGGGCGCTGGCGACTGGCGCTGGCAGCTCCCTGGCGCGAGCGGCTGCTGCTAGGACTCGGACTGGCAGCATACGTACTCGGCTCGCTGCTGACCAGCGCCTATGAGGCCGTCCTGCGCGGCCCGTGAGCAACGCGCCTTGCGCCGGCAGCGCCGCAGGGTGACGGCACAGGTGGGCTATACTGGAGAGACAGCTCGACGGCATGCAGGAGCACCAGCGCGACGATGGCCACACATCTCGGACTCCCTCCGGTCCCGTCCGCACCGCCAGCCGAGCCGTCCATACCCGCCGGGCGGCCGCTGGGCGGGGTGCCGCTGAAGCTGTGGCTGGGCGGGGCGTTGTTGGTCGTGGCCATCGGGTATCTGGTGCTGACCAGCCTCCAGACCAGTGCGGTGTACTACCTGACCGTTGGCGAGCTGCTCGCTCGGGGCAGCGCGGCGTACGGCCAGGCCGTGCGGCTGTCGGGCGAGGTGGTCGACGGCTCCATCCAGCGCGATAGCCAGCACCTCCGCTTCCTGCTGACCGACGGCACGGCCACCATCCCGGTCACCCACACGGGACAGGTACCCGACCTCTTCGGCTACCGGGCCGAGGGCGCGTATCAGGACGTCGTGGTCGAGGGCCGCTACACGGCCGACGGAGTCTTCGAGGCCCGGACCCTCATCGTCAAGCACGGGCCGACCTTCGAGGCGGCACCGTAGCGGAGCGGCGGCCAGCCGCCCGCGGCAAGCCAGCAGTCCGGGCGGCGGAAAACGGATAACCGAGCGATGACCTTCGCGGACGCCGGCAACGTCGCACTCCTGTTCGCCTTCGCCGTCGCTAGTTACGGGGTAGCGGCGAGCCTGCTGGGCGCGCGCTGCCACCTGCCCGAGCTGCTGCGCAGCGCGCGCCACGCCACGCTCGCGCTCGCGGCACTGCTGACCCTCGCGGCCTGCGCGCTCCTCCAGGCGCTCCTGACGCACGACTTCAGCCTGCGCTACGTCTACGAGCACTCCAGCCGGGCGATGCCCGAGCTGGCGCGGCTTACCAGCTTCTGGGGTGGGCAGCAAGGGTCGCTGCTCCTGTGGGCCTGGGGGCTCGCCTTGCTGACGCTGCTGGTCGTGTGGCGGCTGCCCGCCCCCGCCGTCTCCGAGGGCGGGGCCCCCGACGCAGCCGCGCGGGCCCAGCCAGTCGAGGCCCAGCTCGCGCCGTACGTCATCGCCACCCTGCTAGGCATCCAGGTGTTCTTCCTCTTCGTCCTCGGCTTCGTGGGCAGCCCGTTCGAGCGACTCGACGCGGTGCCGACGGATGGGCGCGGGCTGAATCCGCTGCTGATGGACCCGGCGATGCGCATCCACCCTCCGCTGCTGCTGATGGGCTACATGAGCTTCTCGGTGCCGTTCGCGTTCGCCCTCGCGGCCCTGGCCAGCGGGCAGGTCGGGCGGGCCTGGCTGCGCGCTGGCCGCACCTGGATGCTGCTGGCCTGGACGATCCAGGGCTGCGGACTGCTGGCGGGCGCGTGGTGGGCCTACCGCGTGCTCGGCTGGGGCGGCTTCTGGGGCTGGGACCCGGTGGAGAACGTGGCCCTACTGCCCTGGCTGACGGCAACGGCGTTCCTGCACACTATCATGGTGCAAGAGCGGCGCGGGCTGCTGAAAGTGTGGACCATGGCGCTCGCGATCGTCACCTTCGCGCTGGCGATCTTCGGGACGTTCGTGGTGCGCAGTGGCATCCTCACCTCTGTGCATTCGTTCGCGCTGTCTCCGATCGGCCCGTACTTCTTCGGCTTCCTGGGCGTGGTGCTCATCGGAACCACCGCGCTGCTGCTGTACCGCCTGCCGCTGCTGCGTGCCGAGGGCCAGATCGACGCGGTGCTGTCGCGCGAAGCCGGCTTCCTGCTGAACAACCTCCTGCTCGTCGGCATCGCCGCGGCAGTGTTCTGGGGCACGGTGTTCCCGCTGCTTTCCGAAGCGGTGCGCGGCGTGAAGGTCGCCGTGGGGCCACCGTTCTATCAGCAGGTCACCGGCCCGCTGCTGGTAGTGCTGCTGCTCCTGATGGGCGCCGGGCCGCTACTCGCCTGGCGCCAGACCTCGCGGGCGATGCTGCTGCGCCAGCTTGGGCCGCCAGCGCTGGTAGCTGCGGCGGTCGGCCTCGCGCTGGCCCTCCTAGGCATCGAGCGCGGCCTCGCGCTCGTCGGGGCGGGAGCGTGCGCGTTCGTGGTTGGCTCGGTGGCCATCGAATACTGGCACGGGCTGCGGGCGCGCCAGCGCGGCGGCGAGCCGGCGCTGCGCGCACTGCGCACCCTGGTGGCCCGCGGGCGCCGGCGCTACGGCGGCTATCTGGTCCACCTGGCCATGGTGCTCATCGCTGTCGGCGTGCTCGGCTCGGGTCACCAGCGCGATCGCCTCCTCACGCTCGCGCCGGGCGAGCAGGCACGGGTGGGCGCGTTCACCCTGGCCTACGACAACCTGTACGAGTTCCGCGGCCCCGGCTTCGAGGGCGTGTTGGCGCGCCTCCAGCTCCTCGGGCCGCAGGGCGAGCGCCTGGGGCTGCTCCAGCCTGACCGCCGCGTATACCGCAACTGGGAACAGCAGGCGGTGAGCACGATCGCTATCCAGACCACTTTGCCCTGGCTGCAGGATGTGTACGTCGTGCTGACCGACTTCCAGGAGGGCAACCGCGCCACGCTGCACGTGTACGTGACCCCGCTGGTCGCGTTCATCTGGCTTGGTGGCCTGCTGTTCCTGGGCGGAACGTTGGTGGCTGCTTGGCCCGAGACGCGTCGCCGCGCCGGCACGGGGGTGTCCCTGGGGGGATCGGCGCCGCGCGACATCGCTGCTGCGGGCGCCACGCGGGAGGGCGCATGAGCGTGCGAGGCTGGCAGAGGTGGGCGTCGGCGTGGCACTCCCGCGCCACGGCACTGCTGGTGGTTGCGGCGCTGGCCGTGATGCTGCCCAGCGGGCTCGTAGCGGCCCAACAAGAGGAGCCGTCGGTGAGCCCCGAGGCGCTGGAGATCGCGCGCTCGCTCAAGTGCTTGGTCTGCCAGAACCAATCGGTGGCGGACTCGCCGTCGCCGCTGGCTCAGGAGATGCGGGCGTACATCGACCGGCGGCTGGCCGCGGGTGATAGCCGCGAGGTGATCGTACGCGACCTGGTCGAGCGCTACGGCGAGGAGATCCTGCTGGAGCCGCCGCGAGTCGGCTTCACGGCCCTGGTGTGGTGGCTGCCCGTGCTGTCGCTCGCCATCGGGGCGCTCGCCGTCGCGCTGACACTGAGAGCGGGCCGGCCTCCTCGGGCAGCGGCAGAGCCGGCGCCGCTCGCCGCGCTGACGCCAGAAGAGCTGGCCCGCTATCGCCAACGGCTCACCGCGGAGCTAGCCCAGCAGGAAGGGGAGCGGGTGTGATCGCGATCCTGACCCTGCTCGCCATCGCGGCGGTAGTGCTGTTGCTGGTCTGGCCGTTGGTGGAGGCCAGCCGCCTCGGCCGTCGCGGCGGTGCGGCCGGCGGGCCAGCGCGCCACCAGGTGACCGCGCTGGCCAGCGCAGTCCTCCAGGAGGAGCGCGAGGCGGCACTGGAAGCGCTGCGCGAGCTGGACTTCGATTACGCGGTGGGCAAGCTGGCCGAGGAGGACTATCGCGCCTTGCGGGCGCGCCTCGAGCTGCGCGCGCTCACGGTGCTCAAGGCGCTCGACGAGCTGGCAACAGAAGGCGCGCCCGCGTCGGAGGCCATCGGCGAGCGGGCTTCGCTGGCCGCGCCCCCGCGCACCAGCGAAGTCTTGCTCGGTCCACCCGCCACGCTCTCACCGAGCTACGGTGTGCGTCACCGCAACGGTACCAGCCATCGACCGCCCGCCCGAGGTACCTCGCTCGGCCCGACCATGGGCGAGCGAACACCAGCGCGCCCGTGGAGGCGATGGGCAGCTGGTGCGCTGCTGGGCAGCGTGGGGTTCGTGCTGGCCGTGGGCGGCCTGTACCTGTGGAGCAGCGGCCAGCAAGGCGGCCAGCGCGCCCTGGCCACACTCGACCACGTTGGGCCACGGGCGCTCGCCCTGAGCTGGCCGGGGAGCGCCGCGCCGCGCGCGCTGCTGGCCACGGCCACCGGCTTGTGGAGGAGCGACGACGGCGGGGCGACTTGGCAGGCGACGTCCGAGCTCGAGCGCCTGCTGCGCGGAGGGGCCACGGGCATCGCGCTGCGCGCCGTTGTCGCCGCGCCGCCGCGCGTGTACGCCGCCAGCGCGACCATGCTTGTCCGGAGCGACGACAATGGCCGAACCTGGACGGCGCGGCCGTTGACGCTTGGCGGCGAGGGAGTGGCGAGCGCCTCGGGCGCTACCGATCTCCGCGCGCTGGCCATCGATCCCACCGCGCCCGACCGCCTCTGGATCGTGGTCGAGGGCGCGGGCGTCTGGCGCAGCGACGACGGCGGCGCGAGCTGGCAGCAGGTCAGCGCCCAGACACCGGCGAACGCCACGGCGCTGGTCGCGGTGGCGGACACGCCGGCCGCGCCGCCCCTGCTGTTCCTCGCCAGCGCCACGGAGGGAGTATTGGCCAGCGCCGACGAGGGGCGCACCTGGACCTCGGTCAGCGGCGCCCTCAGCGGGGCGTTGCCCACGCGCCACGTGTCGAGCTTGAGCTTCGATCCCCACAGTGGCGAGA
>JADGHJ010000200.1 GCA_019686175.1 Chloroflexota bacterium
CGGGGGCCGGCGGGGGGGGGGGCGGTTGAGCCACCTGCCCGAGGGCGAGGGCCACGCCCAGTACGAGCAACCCGGCGCCGAGCAGTGCGACCACGCGCCACACCAGGCGAGTGCGCCGCCCACGCGGCGCCGGCGGGCGCTCTAGCGGCGGGATCGGCGGCAACGCCGGGGTGCTGGGCGGCGCTGTCTCCGCTGCCGGGGCCGGGGGCCCGTCTTTTGTCGAATCAGCAGCGGGGGCTCCGGTGGGTGCCCTACCCTGCGGGAGACGCCATCCGCCGATGGATTCCTTCATGCGACCTCCCGCAAGCGACCGTCACGGATCTCCAGCCGCCGCGACGCCACGGCTGCCACCTCGGGATCGTGGGTCACCACGAGGATCGTGCGCCCTTGCGCGTGCACGCGCCGGAACAGCGCCAGGATCTGGGCCTTGTCCTCACTATGCAGCGCGCCGGTCGGCTCATCGGCCAACAACAGCCATGGTTCATTGGCCAGAGCGCGGGCGATGGCTACACGCTGGCGCTGTCCCCCCGAGAGCTGGGCGGGGATGAAACCGAGGCGGTCGGCCAGCCCGACGCTAGCCAGCAGCGCGGCCGCGCGCGCGTAGCGGGAAGCAGTCGGCACGCCGAGGGCCTCCATAGGCAAGGCCACGTTCTCGATAGCGGTGAGGTCATGGAGCAGGTGGAAGCGCTGAAAGATGAAGCCGATCTGCTCGAGTCGGAGGCGCGCCCTTGCGGCCTCGCTCAGGGCGCTGAGGTCCTGGTCGTACAGCAGGACCCGCCCTCGGGAAGGGCGGTCCAGTAGGCCCATGAGTTGAAGCAGAGTGCTCTTGCCCGACCCCGATGGCCCCATGATGGCCACGAACTCGCCGGGGCGGACCGCCAGGGTGACATCGGCCAGCGCTATCACGGGGACAGCCCCGCTGGGGTAGACCCGCCACACGTGGTCGAGGTACAGCACGGTCATGCCTCGCGCAGGACTTCCGCGGGTTCCACGCGCAGGGCTTGGCGCGCAGGCAGCCAGGCGGCGATCACGCCGAGCCCAAGCGCGAGCCCGATGACCAGCATGAACAAGCCCGCGTCCGTGACATACAGCGACTCCAGCCCATAGCTTGGGGCGAGGTAGCCGTTGATCCCCCACCCGTGCAGGAGACTCATACCGATACCGAGCCCGCCAGCCACGGTGCTGATCAGCAGCGCCTCGAGCCCTACCAACGCCAGGATAGTGGTGCTGGGCACACCGATGGCGCGCAGGGTGGCGAACTCCAGACGGCGCTCCGCCACCGAACGGCTCAACATGCTGCTGACGAACAGTCCGCCGATTACCATCGCTAGCACGCTCAAGATCCAGTTGAACGCCACGCTGTTAGCGTTCGCCGCCTCAGCCTGCCGGAGCAGCATTGGGAGGTCATCAACCGCCAGTGCCGTGCTGCTAGTGTTGAGCTCGAGGATGTGCTGCTGCGTCTCAGCGGGTCGCTGGGTGTCCACTGCGATAGTGGCCATCACATCGGCGAGATCAGCGCGCTGGCGTAGCGCGCGGTAGTCCATGTAGACGAGCGCGTTGCCGTTGAACCCGAACCCTCGCAGCCGACCGACGCCAACGATCACGAAGTCACGATCGTTGAGCCGTAGGGTGTCGCCCACAGCCAGGCCCTTCTCGCGTGCTACCCGCGAGCCGACCACGACCTCGCTCGTCCGCCGCAACCAGCGCCCCTCCTTCAGCACCAGCATGCCGGGGATCTCTGCGGGGTCGCCGTCCACCCCCAGGGTGGCGATCAACTCTCGCGATATCTCGCGCCGACGCGGGCCGGGCCGCTCGCGCTCCAGCGACCAGTTCATCACACCAACCGCGGCGGTAACCCCCGGCAGGCCCCGGATCTGGCTCAGGACTTGGCGCGCGTTGCGAAGCGTACCGGGCGCGTCGCCCGGCAAGATAGGAACGAGCGTACCCCCTTCCTGGTGGACGTATAGATCTGCACCCGACTGACGGAAATCACCGACGTACAGCTCGAGCGAAGCACGGCCGATGGCCAACAGGGTCATCACGATCGACAGGGCGATACCTACCCCGACCATCATCGCTAGCAGGCCGCGCCAGCGCCGAACCACACTGCGGAGGGGGAACGGCAGCGCGAGCAGCCACGCGATCGCGTAGCTGGACATAGGCCCGGCAGCAGACGATGCGGCGTGCACTTCCATAAGTGCCGACGGCCTCCGGCGGGTCAGAGCGTCAGCAGGTGCCCGCTAGTCGGCTCAGTATCGCAGATGCGTCCCGCCTCCGCGGTGCACTGCGTGCCAGGGCATACTCGGGGCGGGGATGCGGAACTCGCTATACCAGCGCCCGCAGCACCGCCAGCAACCCGGCCAGGTTGCGGCTGAACTCGGGGTCGCTGTAGTTGCTAAGCTCGACGAACACGGAGGGAATGCCCTGCAGCCCGAGCCAGCGGCCCAGGCTGCCGGTGGCACGGTAGGGCAGCAGCCCGGTCCCCTGCTGGCCGGGCGGGCGGGCCGGCGGCAGGACGTAGCCGCTGGCCGCGCTATAGCGCTCGCCCAGCTCGCGCGAGCCCAGCACGAAGCCGCCGCGGCTGTGGTACTGCACCACCGCCTCCGGCCGCAGAGCGAGCAGCCACTCGGCCAGCCAGCGCGTCTCGGGCTCCGACATGGGGTAGGGCCCGCCCAGCCCACGGCGCAGCACACCGTTGCTGTCGTAGGCGTCGGACTGCCAATCGGGCGTGTCCCAGTTGCGGTTGGGATCCACCCCACTGAGGTACTGGCGGCTATCGAGCGCGATGCCATCCGGGTTGGCCTCGGGGATGAAGCCGAGGCGCAGGCCCGCGGGGATCTGGTCGGGGTTGGCGGCGAAGTAGTCGCGCAGCCGGAACGCCAGGTACGAGGTGTTGATCTCCGGCCCGCCGTGGAATGCGCCCTGGACGACGACCGCGCGCGCTCCGCTGCCCACCCAGAATACCGAGACGGGGATCCCGCCCTGCGACAGGCCGAGCGTCTCGCTAGTCATCTCTGCCCGCGCTGCGCGTGGCAACCCAGCAGCCCCCGCCAGCAGCACCCCGCCTACACCGCCCGCCAGCGCTTGCAGCATGCGCCGCCGGGAGAATCGCGGCGGTGTGACTCCGGATGCATGCCCGCACATCGCATCCGACCTCCTCTCTCTACCCCAGCACCCCAACGACCCGCGCCAGCATTATAGGCATCCCCCGCTCGCCTCCCTCGATCGGGCCCATGCAGGCGCGGCGGCGACCCTGGCTCGATCGCGTGGCAGTAAGATATCTCAAAGCGCGGGCACGAGCAGCGCGGAGCGCGCGCCGCCCGACACCGGCGAGGGAGACCGAGAAGCGTGAGCGGCATGGTGCGCGACCTACCCGGCCCGCTGCCGAGCCGCGTGTCTCCCGCGCCGCCCGCGGAGCGCGACGCCGTCGACCTGTACGTGCGCACCTACAGCACGATCCTGCGCAGCTCCGGCGACGTGAAGCTGCGGGCGTTCGTGCCGGCGCACCAGGCCATCGGCTCCAGCCTGCACGCTGGCGCCGCCGAGCCGCTGCCCGACGCGGGCGCGTTCATCTACGCCCTGCACCGCCTGCCGCGCTGCATGTGGGCCGTGCGGCGCGTCCTGATGGGGCAGCTGCCGGAGCAGTTCGCCGCCGCACTCGGCCAGCCGATTACCGACTGGGCGCTGGTGGAGGCGGCCGCACGCCGCCGGCAGTGGCGCTACGACGGGCACGCTACCCTGTGCGCCCACATCGCCAGTCCCTCGGACGTGGACGACCTGATCCCCACGCTGGTGGCCTACCAGATCGAGTGGAACAAGCTGCACGCCCTGGCCCGCGCGAACAGCCTGACGCGCGAGGTGCTCGCCCGCGCGGAGCCGCCCGATGCCGCCACCCTCGAGGCGCTCGGCGCAGCGCTGCGCCTGCCCGCCGACGACTGGCCGCGGGTGTGCGCCGCGCTTGGCCCGGCCTGCTGGCCCACCCTGCGCGCGATCTACGCCGCCGAGAAGGACCTGAGCGTGGGCCTGCTCGGCGGGCGGCACGTGAGCTACGCCAAGCTGTTCGATCGCTGGTGGCAGCCGGTGCAGGCCGCGTTGGCCAGCCACGATCTGACGGGGCGGCCCGTGTACTTTATCTCCTCCAACCTGCACAGCGTGGTCAACCTGCTGTCGGGCTACGCGCGCCGCCGCGCCGATGCGCTGTGGGCGTTCCTCGAGACGGCGCGCGACGAGCCCGAGGCCCGGGTCCTGCGCGCCGCGCGTGGACAGGCCAACGCCGAGAACATCCTCTATTACGCCGCGCGGCTATGGCACCGCGCGCACCCGGACACCAGCGTCAAGCAGGAGCGGTGCCGCGAGGAGGAAGCCCGCGGCATCTATCAAGTGCACCCGCACCACGGGCTGGACATCGGCGCCCAGCTCATCGACCTGCGCCGCGTGCAGCCGGCCGATCTCGACCCTCGGCTCGCCGACCTGGCCGGCGCGCTCGCTGGCTCGCCAGCAGTGGTGCTCAACGTGGACTACCCCTTGGGCTTCGCGGCGTACTACCTGCTGCGCGTGGTGTTGGAGGCCCTGGACGAGGTGCGCGGCGTGTACGTGCTGGGCAAAGCCGCCACGCTCAACGGCGCGATCGGCGACGTGCTGATCTCGGACGTGGTCTTCGACGAGCACTCGCAGAACCTGTACTCGTTCGAGAACGCCTTCAGCAGCCGCCATGTAGCGCCGTACCTCGAGCGCGGCTCGGTACTCGACAACCAGAAGGCCGTCACCGTGCGGGGCACGTTCCTGCAGAACCGCGACTACCTGGAGTTCTTCTACCGCGAGGCGTACACGGTGGTAGAGATGGAGGCGGGGCCGTACCTCTCAGCCCTCTACGAGGCCACCTACCCGACGCGCCATCCCACGGGCGAGGCGGTCCACTTCCGCCACCTGCCGTGCGACTTCGGCCTGGTCCACTACGCCTCGGACACGCCATACACCCGCGCGCGCACGCTGGGCGGCCGTAGCCTGAGCTTCGAGGGCATCGACTCGACCTACGCCAGCAGCGTGGCCATCCTGCGGCGTATCCTGGAGCTAGAGCGCCAGCGGCCCCAGCGTCCCTGAGCGGCGCGACGCTTCCTGCGTGCTCGGGCCCCTGGCCGACCGCGTTGAGTAAGACCCACCCGGAGGGCTGATGGATCCCCTGCGCCCCGAGCTGAACGCGGCGCTTGCCGCCTGGGCCGAGCGCGTGCGCGCCAACCGCGAGCAGGTCGAGCGCTACCGCGAGGAGGCGCCGCGCCCGGACCACTACGCCCCGCTCGCCGAGCACTTCCGCCACGACCCGCGGCGCACCGACGACCCCGTGGTGGAGGCGCTGGCCGCGCTGGCGCGTCCCGAGGACACCTGGCTGGACATCGGCGCCGGTGGCGGGCGCTACACGCTGCCGCTGGCGCTGCGCGTGCGCGAGGTGCTCGCCGTCGACGCCTCGCCTGGCATGCTGGAGGTGCTGCGCGAGAGCATGGCGGCGCACGGCATCGCCAATGTGCGGCCCATCGAGGCGCGCTGGCCGCTAGCCGACCCGCCACGCGCCGATGTGGCGCTGATCACCCACGTGGGCTACGACATCGAGGCCATCGGGCCGTTCCTCGACGCCATGGAGGCCGCGGCCTCGCGCCTGTGCGTGGCCGCCCTGTTCCTGCAGCGCCCGACCTGGGCGGCCGACGCCCTGTGGCCGGCGGTGCACGGCGTGGCGCGGGCGCCGCTGCCGGCGCTGCCCGAGTTCCTGGCGCTCCAGCTCGCGCGGCGGCGGCCCTTCGCGCTGCGGCTGATCGACACGCCGCCGCCGAGCTATGCCAGCTTCGAGCAGGTGCTCACGTTCGCACGGGTGCAGACATGGGTGCGGCCGGGCAGCGCCAAGGACCAGCGGCTGCAAGCGGTCCTGCGCGAGCGGTTGCAGGAGCGCGACGGCCGCTGGGCGTTCCGCTGGGCGCCGATGCGCCTGGGTATCGTCACCTGGGCGCCGCGCGAGGTCATCCCAGAGGACGATTAAGACACCTCCTGCGTGCTGAGCGTCCTGCGCGCCGTCCGCCGGCTGCGGACGGCGCGCGCGGCGCGCTCGGTCGGCCTGGTCCGCTTATCGACCTCGCTCAATCGGGGCAGCCGGGCCGTCCGCCAGCCCCTCGGCGGGCGGGACATCGGCTACGCGGGGGCTCTCACCCTGCTGGTAGCGTTCGCGGGCACCGCGGCGATGGCCTACTTCGAGAGCCCGGCGGCCGTGCGCCAGCTCAGCCCACAGCCTGGCCGCGAGCGGGCTGGGCTGCGGGGCGAGATCGTGGCGCTGAGGAGGTCGCAACGCTGCGCAGCAGCTCAGGCAGTCAACCGCGTGGGAGTCCGTGGCACCTCCGCATCCTCCTCCCTCGCGTACCGAGCAGTAAGCATCCGCTCGGGGCCGTCGGTGCGCCGAGGCCGGAACACAGCATCGCCGGTCTGCCCGATCTCCGAGCCGGTTACGAGAGCCGCCACCAACGTCGCATTAGCCGCCGTGGATAGTCATCGTGCTCCATCTTCAGCTAGTCGAGCGTCATTGGTTCGGATAGTTCGAGCCAACGGTGGCGTTGCGCGGGACAGTGGAGCCGAGCGAGCAAGCAGCGACGAACGCGGCCACGGCTTCGTTGAACCGCTCATTCGCCTCCAGAATGGCCATGTGGCCGCCCGGCCGCAGCTCGACATAGCGACCGTTCGGCACCTGGTCGCGGATGTAGCGGCCCGTCTCGGGAACGGTCATGTGGTCCAGGTGTCCGGCCGTGACCAGGACGGGCGCCGCGATGGTCGGCAGCGTGGCCGTGGCGTCGTAGCGCAGCATGGCGAGCGCCCCGCGCGCTTGCACCGCCGGCGAGGCGAGCGGCTGAACAACGTATCTGCCCATGAGCAGCGGTCCTCAGCAGTAATCGCAGTAATCAGGGTGTGCCAGCGCCCACAGCGGATCACATCTCTGCCCAGGGCAACCCCGTACAGAGTAGGAGGCTGCCGAGAGCCGCTGTTGCAGGGCAGTGCGGCCTGATGCCCCGGACCTGGCCGAGCCGTCAGCTCAGGCGCCGTGGGCTCGGCGCCGGCGCCGGACGGCCCGACGGCTCCGCCACCCAGCCGAAATAGGCGGCGATCAGCGCGGTCAGCGCGTGGAGCCAGATATCATGGCCGAAGATCGGTATCAGACCGAGCGTCGTATCGAGACCGGGGATCAACCCCATGACGGCCAGCACAGCGTAGATGACCGCCAGGGCCCGCGCGTAGAAGCGGGCCGCCCCCAGCGTCGCGAACGCGGCGATGCCCCAGATCCCGAGCGCGACGTGAACGAGGTTGTGCAGCACATTCACGGGGAACAGGCCCAGCAAGAAGCCGTAGCCGGTGTCCACCGCGAGAGGGGGTGCCGTCGTCGGCGGGGTCTTCAGATCGGGGACAAAGCCCAGGAGCCCGACAAGCAAGTACACGATGCCCGCGACGATCGCAAAGTAGCGGATGGCCATTTTACCGTCTCCTCTCCAGGGAAGCCGACACTCGCTCAACAAACTATCCGGCTGGGGGACGCAAGAGTCATGCCCATCAGCGGACGCGCCCTCTCGCCATCCCCGGCCGCGCCGCACGGATCCCGCTAGGACTCACTTCGGGACACGCTCCGCTGTCCGCTCACGGCACTCGCTGGCATGGAGCCTGCTTTGGAGGATAATGCGCCGCTATCTGTCCGCCTGACGGGGACTGGTAGCGCCTCCGCCTATGCCGCAGATGGAAGGTGGTGGACGGCGATACCTGGTCAGGAGGGACGACTCGCCGGCTGACTGTCGGCCGGGCGCGAGGGCCAGCGCACCGTGAGCACCACCGTATCCTCCTCGGCGCGCCAGTGGTGCGGCACGCCCGGCGGCCATAGCAAGTAGTCGCCCGGCTGGGCGAGCAACACCTCGGCGGTGGGCAGATACAGGCGGAAGCGGCCGCGGACCAGCACCGACAGCGAGGTCGCCTGGTGGTTCACGGCCCACGCGGCGCGGCAGTCGCCCGCGCGATGCACGCCCCACTTGACCTCGACCGCCTCGCTGGCGCGGGGATCGGCGGGCGGCAGGAAATGGCCCAGGAACCAGCCGCCCCGCATCGCCCCGTCTCGCCCCGCGTTGCCGCACACCGCGCCGATGGGCAGCGGGCCCGAGGTGTTCGCCATTCCAGCTTCCTCCTAGCGCGGGAGTATACTCCCCCGGCGAACGTCCGCGCCGGCGGGTCTCCGCCGGGGAGAGAAGAGGCGCGCGTGGAGC
>JADGHJ010000201.1 GCA_019686175.1 Chloroflexota bacterium
GCCCTCATCGTCCTCGACCTGTTCACCGTGGGGTGGGGCGTCAACCTCGCCGCACGGCCGCCAGACCAGGTGTTCGTGCCGTCCGAGATCGTCCGCTGGCTCCAGGGCGAGCCGGCGCCCTACCGCCTCGACGACCGAGGCGTGCTCAACGGCAACAGCGGGCTCGTCTACCTGCTGCCGTCGGTGAACGGCGCGTACGGCATGTTCGTCGCCCGCTTCTCGATGCTGAAAACGGTGCTGCCGCCGCACGAGCTCTGGAAGCTGCTCAACGTCCGGTTCGTGGTCACCCGCGAGCCGCCCTGGCCGGGGGTGGAAGTGGGCATCGAGGAGCCCTACCTGGAGCACATCAACCGCGTGCTCGTCCTCCCCGACGTGCTGCCGCGGGCGACGGTGGTGCCGCGGGGACGCGTGGCGAGCGACGCGGAGGCGCTAGAGCTACTGCGGACCGGCCGCTTGGACCTGCGGGGGGAAGTGCTGCTCGCCGAACCGCCAGCGCTCACACCGCCCGAGGGTGCAGGCGACGCTCGGGTGACCGCCTACCGGGCCACGAGTCTGGAGGTCGCGGTCGACACGACCGGCGGCTACCTGTTGCTCAGCGAGATCTACTTTCCGGGCTGGCGCGCCGAGGTCGACGGGGAGCCCCGTCCAGTACTGCGGGCCAACTACGGGCTGCGAGCCGTGCCGCTCCACCCCGGCGACCGGGTTGTGCGCCTGTACTACGCGCCGGACAGTCTGCGGCTGGGCGCCGTGCTGTCGCTGCTGACCCTGGGCCTGGTGGCGCTCCTGTTCGCCCTGGCGCCGCGCCTCGAGCGGGCACTCCCGCTGTGGGCCTCTGGGCGCGCGGGGCCCTAGCGCGCACCTCGCTCAGGCCTGGGCGGCGAACATGTCGCGGACCGCCGCCGTCTGCACCCGTGCCGCGTCGAGCAGCAGCTCGCCCTCACAGATCCGGCCGACGTGGGAGTAACGGTAGCCGTTGGTAATGAGGCGTAGAGCGCGGTGCGCATCGTCCAGGCTGGCCAGCAGCACTCGGTGCCATCCCTGAAGGGCTGGCGGCACCGGGGCGAGCCGCAGGCGCTCGCGCAGCAAGTGCAGTCGCCAGTGATAGACTGCCGCGGCGTTGGCGATCCGTTCGTGTTGCCGCTGCTCTTCCACCTCGGCGCGCCAGTGGCTGTGCAGGTCGTCGACCCGCGCCACCACATCCAAAGCCAACTGGAGGTAGCCGCGCCGCGCCTCCTCGCTGGCCTCTGCCTGCGTTCCGCCTGTCAGACGCACGAACGCGCGCCACCAGGCGCCCAACGTGCGCAACTGAGCTTGGTCGAGCATCGCCGCTCCCCCGGCGCCACGCGAGGCGCGCCGGCAGTTCTAGAGCGCCCGCACGCCGCGGGTCCGCCCTTTCCGAGCGTACCGGAAGCCCCGAGGGACGACCCCGGGCGAGACCTAACAGTAGTGTCTCAACCTGGCGCGGCGCGCGGGGCTCGTTCAGGCCACCCGCTCGAACAGGGTCGCAATTCCCTGGCCCACGCCGATGCACATCGTGACCAGACCGTAACGTGCCTGCCGGCGCTGCATCTCGTAGATCAGCGAGGTGGCCAAGCGGGCGCCGGTGCAGCCCAGCGGATGGCCCAGGGCGATGGCGCCGCCGTTGACGTTCACGCGCGCCGGGTCGAGCTCGAGCTCGCGGATGCACGGGATGGCCTGGGCCGCGAACGCCTCGTTCAGCTCGATGAGGTCGAGGTCGCTGGGACGCAGGCCGGTGCGCTCCAGGAGCTTGCGGGTGGCGGGAATGGGGCCGATGCCCATGTACAGCGGATCGACGCCGACCACGGCCGATTGGACGTAGCGTGCGAGCGGCCGCAGCCCCAACTCAGCCGCGCGCTGCGCGCTCATCAGCAGCAGCGCCGCCGCGCCGTCGTTGAGGCCCGAGGAGTTGCCGGCCGTCACCGTGCCCCCCTTGCGGAACGCCGGCGGCAGCTTGGCCAGGGCCTCGAGCGTGGTGTCCGGGCGCGGATGCTCGTCCACCTCGAACAGCACGGGCTCGCCGCGCCGCTGCGGCACCGGCACGGGGACGATCTCCTCGCGGAAGCGTCCCTCGCGGATCGCCGCGGCCGCCTTCTGCTGACTCTCCAGGGCGAACTGGTCCTGCTCCTCGCGGGTAATACCCCACTTCTCCGCGACGTTCTCCGCGGTCTCGCCGAGGCTGCAGGCGATCTCACGCAGGCGCGGGTTGACCAGCCGCCAACCGAGCGTGGTGCCTTCCAGCTGGAGGTTGCCGCGCGGGAACGCCTCCTCGGGCTTCGGCAGGACGAATGGGGCGCGCGTCATGCTCTCCACGCCGCCGGCGATCACCACGTCCGCCATCTCGGTGAGGATCATCTGGGCGGCGGTGTTCACCGCCTGCAGGCCCGAGCCGCACAGCCGGTTGACCGTCTGGCCGGCGACGGACTCGGGGAGCCCACCGAGCAGCACGGCCATGCGCGCCACGTTGCGGTTGTCCTCGCCCGCCTGGTTGGTGCAGCCCAGCACCACGTCCTCGACCAGCTCCGGGTCGATGCCGCTGCGCCGCACCACCTCGGCCACGACCAGCCCGGCCAGGTCATCGGGCCGCACGCTCTTCAGTGCCCCAGCGTAGCGCCCGATGGGCGTGCGCACTGCCCCCACGATCACCGCTTCTCGCGCCGCCATGCTCTCCACCTCGCCTTCCACCAGCCGGTCCGCCCGGCTGCGCGCGGCCCCCTATGCAGAGTCGTACTCGAAGAAGCCGCGCCCGCTCTTTCGCCCCAGTCGGCCGGCCAGCACCATTTTGCGCAGCAACGGGCAGGGCCGGTAGCGATCCTCTTGCTGCTCGGCCAGTAGCCCGGCCAGTACAGCGTACACCGTGTCGATACCCATTGCGTCGGCCCATTCCAGCGGCCCGCGCGGATAGTTGGCTCCGAGCCGCAGCGCCGTGTCGATGTCGCGCGGCGTGGCCACTCCCTCCTGGACCATCGCCGCCGCTTCATTGATGATCAGGCAGACGATGCGCGCCGCCACCAGCCCCGCGTCGTCGCGCACCTGCGCCGTCTCGCGGCCGGCCGCGGCGAACAGCTCCTCGACGGTGGCGCTGGCCGCGGCAGCCGTGGCCAGCCCCGGGGCGATCTCCACGAGCTGTACCAGTTCCAAGGGGGGCAGCAGGCTGTAGCCCACCACCCGCGAGGGGTGCTGCGTCCAGCTAGCGATCTCGGTGGTAGACTGTGCGCTGCACCACGTGGCCAGCGGGACGCTCGGTGGCAGCACCGCGTCGAGGGCACGCACCAGTGCGCGCTTGCGCTCGAACGGCCACAGCACGGTCTCCATCGCCACCGAGGCCTCGGCCGCCAGTGGGGCCAAGGCCTCGCCGATCAGGCGGCGACCGACATCGCCCTCATCGACAGGGTGGCTCGGCGGCTCCAGGGCGTAGGTGGCGATCCGCCAGCCGGAGGGTCGCAGGAACTCCGCGACCGCGCCGACCCACGCGCCCTCTCCCACCACCAGCAGCGTGTTACCGCTCATACTTGTAGTACCCCTGGCCAGTCTTCCGCCCGAGCAGCCCCGCCTTCACCAGCCGCTCTTGGATGTGCGAGGGGCGATAGCGCGGCTCGCCGAAATAGCTCTGGAACAGGCTGCTGGTGACCGCGAAGTTCACGTCGTTGCCGATGAGGTCCATCAGCTCGAACGGCCCCATGCGGAACCCGAGAGCTTGCTTCATGATGCGGTCGATGGTGGCCGCGTCGGCCACACCGTCGTTGAGCAGTCGGAGCGCCTCGTTGTAGAACGGACGTGCCACCCGGTTGACAATGAAGCCCGGCGTGTCGGTGACCTCGACGGCCGTCTTGCCTAGCTGCTGCACCAGCCCGCGCGCCCGCTCCAGTACGGCCGGGGACGTGTGCAGGGCGCGCACGATCTCCACCAGGGCCATGAGCGGCACCGGGTTGAAGAAGTGCAGGCCCAGCACGCGCGTCTGGTCGCGCACGACCGCGCCGATCTCCGTGACACTGAGCGAGGAGGTGTTCGTGGCCAGCAGCGCGTCCGGCCGGCAGACCGCGTCTAGCTCGCGGAACACGTGGTGCTTCAGCTCGATCCGCTCGGGCACCGCCTCGATCACCGCCTCCACCCCATCGAGGTCGTCATAGAGAGTGGTCCAGCGGATGCGTGCCAGGGCGGCATCGGCCTCCTCGCGCCCCAGCCGGCCGCGCTCGACCAGCCGATCGAAGGTCTTGCCTAGGCTCTCCCGCGCGGCGCGGCTGCGGCCCTCGTCGATCTCGACGGCCACGACGTCGAGCCCCTGTTGGGCCGCGACCTGCACGATGCCAATCCCCATCGTGCCGGTACCGATGACACCGATGCGCTGCATGCCCTCCTCCCGTGCACTCCGCGCGGCCAACGGACAACGGCCGCCGGAGGCGGTTTGCTCGCTCGTGGGCTCAGATCGTGAGCAGGGCCGCTCGCTCGGACTCCGCGAACTGCTTGCGGCTCCGGATGACGTCGGTGTAGGCGGCTTTGGGCTTGAGGTCCCCGATCAGCATCGCGCCCACCAGTCGCCCGTCACGGAAGAACAGGCGGCGGTAGTTGCGCTTCTCCCAATCGACGGTGTGGATGGCCTCTAGCCCGGGCAGCACGTCGGGCGTTAGGCCGACGGCGCTCAGCCGCGAGTCGAACAGGCCGCTGGTGTAGTACGGCACGTCGTGGTACGGTTGGCGCCCGCCCAGCATGTTGGTGCCGGCTAGCTTGCCGTGACGCGTGGCGCTGGCCCAGGTACCCATGGTGTACGCCGTGTTGGCGAACGGGTCGAAGAACTCGGCGATGTCGCCCGCCGCGTACACGCCCGGCACATCGGTCTCGAGGTACTCGTTGGTGAGAATGCCGGTGTTGGTCTTGATGGGAGTGTCAGCCAGGAAATCGTAGTTCATCTTCAGGCCGAGGCCCACGCCCACCAGGTCGGCATCGATATGCTGGCCGGTGTTGGTCCGCACGGTGCATGAGCCGTTCTTGGGGTAGATCTCCTCGATGGTGGTGCCGTACAGCATGTGGACCCCATGCTCGCGGGCGATCAGGTCCACGAGCTTCCCGCCATCCTCCTCGAGGATGTAGCGCAGGAAGCGCGGGCCGCGGATGAGCCAGTACGTCTCCAGCCCGCGCGAACGGAACGCCTCGGCCAGCTCGTAGGCGATGTAGCTCCCGCCGGTGACGACGCCCACCCTCGACTCGGCGATGCGCTCGGAGATGTGCTTGGCGTCGTCCAGGTACTGGAAATTGTAGATGTGCTGGGCATGCTCGGCGCCCGGAACGCGCAGCGGGTTCGGCCGCCCGCCCGTGGCGACAAGAAGCTTGTCGTAGGGGAAGGTCTTGCCCTCGCGCGTGTACACCACTCGCTCGTGCGTATCGACGCGCGTAACCCGGGTCTCCAGGTGAAGCTCGATGCGGTTCTTCTCGTGGAACTCGCGGTTCTTGAGAAAGACCTTGCTCTCGGGGACCTGGAGCTTCAGGAACGGCGGCAGAGCGACGCGGTTGTAGAGCGTGTACGGCTCGTCCGTGATCAGGACGATGCGGCAGTTGGGGTCTCCGCGGCGTAGCGTCTCGGCGGCAGTTGTCCCCGCGATGCCGTTGCCGATGATGACGTAACGCTGCACAGAATCGCTCAACGCTCCGGGCTCCTCCTGCCAGGTTCCGTGGCCACTAGGCTGGGCGCCGCCGCCCGGCTGTTCGCCCCGCCCGCATCGCCAGCCGAGCCGCCGCATCGCGGCCGACGGCGGACTCCTGGTAAGTATACCAGCGCCCCTTCGCGCGCCCGGACAATCGGACCGTTGCCCCTCGCCCCCGGCCAAACCTATAATCGGGCAGCGCGTTCCCCAGGAACGCCCCGCACCAGCACGGTGCACGATCAGGGAGGGTGCAATGAACGCCTACTGCTACTTCCGCAGCCAGTTCATGCCGCTCGCGGAGGCCAAGGTAGGCATCGTAACCCACGCCCTGAACTACGGCACCGGCTGCTTCGAGGGCATCCGCGGCAACTGGAACGCCGAGCAACAGCAGCTCTACCTGTTCCGCCTGCGCGACCACTTCGAGCGCCTGGCGCGGAGCTGCCGCGTGCTCAAGATCCAGCTGCCCGACTCGCCCGAGGCGCTCTGCGAGCTGACGGTCGAGCTGTGCCGCCGCAACGGCTTCCGCGAGGACGTGTACGTGCGGCCGCTGGCGTTCAAGGGCTCCGAGGCGATCGGCGTGCGCCTGCACGACCTCCAGGACGACTTCGCCCTGTTCGCCGTGCCGTTCGGTAACTACCACGAGGCGCCCGACGGCCTGCGCTGCGGCACCGTCTCCTGGCGCCGGGTGCCTGACCTGGCGATCCCCACCCGTGCTAAGGTAACCGGTATTTACGTCAACAGCGCGCTGGCGCGCACCGAGGCCCACGAGCACGGCTACGATGAGGCCATCATGCTCACCAAGGACGACTACGTGTGCGAGGGCTCGGGTGAGAACATCTTCGCCGTGATCCGTGGCCAGCTCGTCACCCCCGACCCGTCGCAAGACATCCTGGTGGGCATCACCCGCGACTCGGTGATCCAGCTGGCCCGCGACGAGCTGGGCATCCCGACCATCGAGCGCTCGCTCGCCCGCAACGAGCTGTACGTCGCCGATGAGGTGTTCATGACGGGCACCGCGGCGCACGTCTCGCCGGTCATCGAGATCGACCATCGGCCCATCGGCACCGGCGCGATCGGGCCGATCACCGCCCGCCTACGCGAGCTGTACTTCCAAGCCATCTACGGGCGGCACCCGAAGTACCTGCACTGGTGCACGCCGGTATACCCAGCGCACACCGCACTATCTGCCAGCGAGCGTGACGTCCCGGCGGGGATGGCGGCGGCGGACATCGCGGGCTAGGCCACCCCGCCGCTCAGGACGTCTACTCGCCCCGGCGCTGTTGTACTTCCCGCGCCGCGTCGCGGCAGCTCGCCAGGTCCAACACGCCCTTGCGCGCCACGTTGGCCAGCTTGGCCCACGCGCCCCATTGCTCCCGGCCCCGGTGGGCGTCGGCCTGCTGGCGCGCCAGGCGCTGCAGCTCGGCCACCGCCTTCGTGGCCAGCTCGGCCAGGGCGAGCGCCGCGTCCGCCGGCGGCCGGTCGGCTACCAGCTCGCGCACCACGGCCTCGGCCGCGGCCCGCGACTCGCGGTCCATGGCTGCCTCCTCCCGCGCCCCGTGGCGGGGCACGCGCCCTATACTACCAGCACCATGGGCGAGCAGCTGGAGTTGTTCGGCGAGCCGGCTGGCGCGGCAGCGCCGTTCGCGAGCGTGGACATCGCGCGCGCCGCCGCCCGCACCTGCACGCGCTGCGACCTGGCCGCCACGCGCCGGCAGGTAGTGTTCGGCCTGGGGCCGGCGCACGCCGCGCTGATGGTGGTGGGCGAGGGGCCGTCGGAGGCCGACGACGCGAGCGGCCAGCCCTTCAGTGGCCCCACGGGGCGCCTGCTCGACGCCTGGCTGCGCGCCATCGGGCTGGAGCGCAGCCAAGTGTGGCTGACCAACGTGGTGCGCTGTCGCGCCGCGCAGGTCGAGGGCGGGCGCCTACGCAACCGACCACCGCGCCCGGCGGAGATCGCCGCCTGCCGCTATTGGATGGACATCGAGCTGCGCCTGGTGCGGCCGCGGGCGGTGCTGTGCCTGGGCGCCACGGCGGCGCGGGCGCTGCTCGGCCGTGGCTTCCAACTCGCTGCCGAGCGGGGGCGCTGGCGCGCGCTGGCCGACGGCACGCCCGCCTTGGTCACGTACAACCCCGCCTACGTGCTGCGGCTGGAGGGTGACGCCCACGCTCGCGCCGAGCACGAGGTGGCACTTGACCTGGCCAGCGTCCGCGAGCGGCTGCTAGCGGCGGGTTAGCGCGCGCCCCAGTGGCTCAGCCGCTCCGAAAGGCCGCCTCGCGGCGGCGCGCCTCGTTGGCCTGTCGGTAGTGCTCCATGCACAGCACGCGGCCGTGCTTGCGAAGGCCCAGGCTCGCCAGCTGGGCCGGCAGCCAGGCGGTCCCGTCCCGGAAGCGAATCTCGCCCAGCTCGCGCCCACACGCTTCGCACACGGGGTGCTCATCGCTCTCGGAAACAGCAGGGGGCGCGTGGCCGCCCTCGGCCGCC
>JADGHJ010000202.1 GCA_019686175.1 Chloroflexota bacterium
CGCCCAACCCCGCGACGCCACTCTGACGGACCAGTCTCTTTAACGCTCCAATAGCACTGAGACCGGATTCTTACCTCCCTTTAGCCTGTCTATATCAGGCCTATAACGAACTTTGCCTAGCATCCGAAATGGAGGACCGGAGCAGCACCTGCCCGGTCGGTGGGGCTAGTAGATGAGGCGATCGACGCTAGGTGCAGTGGTACCGCACACTCCACATACCGACGTCCACCGCATCTCCAACCGGTTTCTGGAGTGGACCCAGGATTTTCTCGTCTTGGGGCTGGGCGTGGCGTTGTTTGCTTTGATGCTGCGCACGCTAGCCGGTCTGTTCGCCGAGGTCGTGGGGCGCATGATCGACTTCCGTACGGTCATCGCCGAAGTACTGTTCATTCTCGTGATGGTGGAGATCGTACGGTTGTTGATTGTGTATCTACGGGAGCATCGGGTGGCCGTCGATTTCATGCTGGAGCTGGGCATCGTTAGTACGCTGCGCGAGGTCGTCCTGCGCGGCGTCGTCGAGCTGCACTGGTTACAGCTCGTAGCCATCGCCCTGTTCCTGCTGGTGCTCGGGGCACTGCTGCGATTCGGTGACCTCCGTGGGACGCAGCCCAGCGATCTGCGTTCGAGGGTAAACGATGACCGCATCGCATCCGATCGCGCCGAACCAAGCGAGGAGCGGGAGACCCGTGAGCGCGCCGGCTCGCCCGTTGGCTGAGCGCGACCGCGCTGCCGAACGGTACTTGCGGCCGCTGCTCAACTTCGTGCGCCATCGACTGCACCTGCACGAGGCGCAGGGCGACCTTGCTCCTGGCGAGGTGCGCCCCGAGGAGCTCGTGGACGCCGTGTATGCCGAGGCGTTGGCGCGCCGCGGGCCCGAGGCGTTCGCACCGCATCGGTATCCCTGGCTGCGGCGACTGGCGCGCGAACTGCTGGCGGCCGAGGTCGCGCGGGCACGGCAGCGGCGGCGCGAGCGCTCGCTCTTCGAGCCGCTGCGCCCCGGCCCGCAGGCGTCCGCCGACGAGGAGGTGCGTCCCCGCCGGCTGATCGACCTCCTGCCCGATCCCACGGCGCCCGTACCGGAGGATGTGGCGGAGCAGGAGGCGTTCCAGCGCGCCCTGGCGTGCCTGCTCGACCAGCTGCCCGAAGCCTGGCGCGAGCCGCTCCTCTTGCGCGCCTGCGATGGCTATTCGCTGCGCCAGATCGCCGAGCTAGAGGGGGTCTCGCCGGCGCAGGTGCGGCGGCGCATCGAACTGGCGCGTGAGTTCCTGCGCGCCCGGCTGGCCGAGGAGTACGAGGAGGTCCCGGGCGCGCCGCCCGCGGAGCGGGTAGTGGCCGCGCTAGCGCGCCTGGAGCCCACGCCGGAGCAGCGTGTCCGGTTGCGCGAGCGCGTGGGAGCGGTCGCACCGCAGGAGGAGGCAGGGACATGATCACCATCGCGCAGCTCCAGCAACTGCTCGCCTTCCATGGCGGGGAGCACCCAGTACTCAGCGTCTATCTGCACCTGGCACCAGCGCGCCAGGTGCGGCGGAGCTATCGGGTCGTGTTCGCCGATCTTGCCCGCCAATTGCAGGAGGAAGTCGCGGAGGCGCAGCGCACGGCGCTGGCGCGCGAGGTGGGGCGGGTCGAGGCGTATCTAGCCGGCCTGGAGCCCGATAGCCGGAGCGTGGTGGTGTTCTCCTGCACGCCCCGCGACTTCTGGCAGGTCTACCAGCTCCCGGTGCCGGTGGCGGATGCCATCCACTTCGATCCCAGCCCGTACGTGCGCCCGCTGCTCGATGTCCTGGACGAGTACGAGCGGTACGCGGTGGCGGTGGTGGACAAGGAGCGCGCGCGGGTGTTCACGGTGTACCTCGGCGGGATTGAGGAGGAGCGCGACCTGTTCGACTGGGTACCGGGCAAGCACAAGCAGGGCGGCTGGTCGCAGGCCAACTACCAGCGCCACCACGAGGCGCACGTGCACTGGCATCTCAAGCACGTCGCCGAGGCGCTGGCCACGCTGTATCGGCGACGGCCGTTCGACCGGCTGGTGATCGCTGGCCCGGAGGAAGCCACGAGCGAGCTGCGGCGCCTGCTGCCACGGGTCTTGCGCGAGCGCCTGGTGGGCGTATACCCCGCCGAGCTGTTCGCCAGCGAGGCCCAGATCCTGGAGCAGACGCTGGCCATCGAGCGCGAGGTGGAGCGCGTGGACGAAGCGCGTCTGGTGGCGGAGCTACTCGAGTCGGCCGGCCCGGGTGGACGCGCGGTCTGTGGCGTTGCGCCGACACTTGAGGCGCTCTGGCAGGGCGCCGTCCACAAGCTGGTCGTAGCCGAGGGCGCACCGCTCCATGGTGGGCAGTGCACGCAGTGCGACCGCCTGACGCCGACCGGCGAGGGCGTCTGCCCGACCTGTGGAGCGCCGCTGCGGCTGATCCCTGACCTCGTGGAACAGGCGGTGGACCGCACGCTCGCCCAGGACGGGCAGGTGGAGACCGTCCACGGGGAGGCAGCAGAGCGCCTGCGCGCCGCCTGCGGCGGCCTGGGTGCCTTCCTACGTTTCCCTGTGGCGGCCACTCCGAGTATGGCGCCAGCGTGAGGCGAGAGAAGCTCAGGGAGGAGGTGAGATGATGGCGATTGCGGATCCGTTGCGCGAGATCGAAGCGTTGCGGCGTGAGATCGACCGTGCGTTCAGTGAGCTGGGCTTGGGGCCCGCGAGCCATCCCTGGCGCTTGGCCTTCTTGCCTGGGCGCGCGGCGCGCCAGTACCCGCTCGTCAATCTGCACGATGACGGCCAGAACTTCTACGTCGAGGCGCTGGCGCCTGGGGTCGATCCAGAGGGATTCGAGATCTCGGTGCTGGGCAACACGCTCACCCTGGCCGGCGAGAAGCGGAGGCTGCCCGACGTACCGCCCGAGCGCATCCACCGCAGCGAGCGCGCCGCGGGCCGCTTCGTGCGCACGATCGAGCTTCCGGCTGAGATCGATGCCAGCAAAGTGAGCGCGGAGTACAAGCACGGCTTGCTCATCATCACCCTGCCGCGTGCCGAGACGGCGCGCCCGCGGCGGGTGGCGGTGCGGAGCTGAGGAAGGAGGTGAGACGATGGCCGAGCGGACCGTGCCCGCGCCCACGGCCGAGCGGGCGAGCGCGCGTGAGCGAACGCGCTCGGAGGAAGTGTACGTCGCGCCGCCCGTCGACATCTACGAGGACGACCAAGGCCTGGTGGTCGTGGCCGATCTGCCCGGAGTCGAGGCCAGTGCACTCGATGTCCGCGTGGACCGCGGCGTGCTGACCATCCAAGGCCGGGCCACGCATCTCGCACCGGGCGACGCCCTGTACCGCGAGTATGAGCTGACCGGCTTCTTCCGCCAGTTCCAGTTGCCGGAGGAGGTGGACCAGACGCGGATCGAGGCGGTCCTGAAGCACGGCGTGCTCACGCTGCGGCTGCCCCGGGCGCCGCAGGCTCAGCCGCGGAGTATCCCGGTCCGCGTGGCGTGAGGGGAGGTGACCGATGGCGATCCTACCGGCTGAGGTGCGCCGGCCGCTGGTCGAGCTACGCGACCGGCTGCACGCGGTTCTGGACCGCTGGTGGCCGGGGGGCGGGCGAGAAGACGAGCGGGAGGCGCCGCAACTGCTGGTTCGTCGCGCCTACAGCGGCCCCGTGGCCGATGTCGAGGAGACCGACGATGCGGTGATCGTCCGGGCGGAGCTGCCGGGGCTGCGGCCGGAGGACTTCACTGTGGAGGCGACCGCCGATCGGTTGATCGTTCGCGGCGAGAAGCGCCAAGAGCGTGAGGAGCAAGGCCGCGGCTTCCATCGGGTCGAGCGCCGCTACGGCGCGTTCGTGCGCAGCATCGCGCTGCCGTGCGAGGTGGATCCCGACCGCGCCGAGGCCGCGTACCGGGACGGCGTGCTGCGCGTGACGCTGCCCAAGACGGCTGCCGCGCGAGCACGCCAGATCAAGATCTCTGTGCGTTAGCGAGCAGCATGGTGGAAGTCGTACTCCAGTAAGGAGGGACGCCATGGCAACGACGACCGCGACGCGAACCGATGAGATGATCCAGCGCGATGTGCTGGAGGAGCTGAAGTGGGATGCGCGGGTCCAGCCCAACGAGATCGGCGTGGCCGTGAAGGACGGCGTGGTCACGCTGACCGGCTGGGTGGACTCGTACACCAAGCGCTGGGCCGCCGAGGAGGCCGCCCATCGGGTGAAGGGCGTCAAGGCGGTGGCCAACGATATCGAGGTGCGCCTGCCCAGCATCGCCGAGCGCACTGACGCCGACCTCGCCGCGGCGATCATCCGCGCTCTGGAGTGGGATGCTTTCGTACCCACTGAGAAGCTGGATGTCACCGTCTCCAAGGGCTGGGTGACCCTGAAGGGCGAGGTCGAGTGGCAGTACCAGAAGGAGGACGCCGAGCGGGTCGTGCGCCGGCTGTCGGGCGTGCGCGGGGTGACCAACCTCATCACGGTCAAGCCGCGCGTGAGTTCCTCCGAGCTGAAGGAGAAGATCGAGCAGGCGCTGGTGCGCAGCGCGGAGACCGATGCCGAGCGCATCACCGTGGAGGTGCAGGGCACCAAGGTGATCCTGAAGGGCACGGTGCGGTCGTGGGCCGAGAAGCAGGAGGCCGAGCGCGTGGCCTGGTCGGCGCCGGGCGTGACGGCGGTCGAGAACCGCATCACCATCTCCTTCTAGAGCACTACCAGGTCGGCAGGGGCCAGGCGGAGCGAGCCGCCTGGCCCACCGCCGGCAGGGACTACTCCCGAACCGCAAGTGGGAGGTACGCCATGGCCACCACCGGTCTGGATGTGTTCGACACGACCGTGCAGAAGACCAACGAGTGGCTCCACGAGTTGATGGGTGAGCTGGGCTGGCAGGACCAGCACCGGGCGTACGCCGCCCTGCGCGCCACGTTGCACGCCCTGCGCGACCGGCTCACGGTCGATGAGGTCGCGCAGCTCGGTGCCCAGCTTCCCATGCTGGTCCGCGGCTTCTACTACGAGGGCTGGGATCCCAGCCGGACGCCGCTCCGCGAGCGCCACAGGGAGCAGTTCCTGACCCATGTGCGGCAGGAGCTACGCGGCGATCCCGCTCCGGATGTCGAGGCTATCGTCCGCGCCGTGTTTGCCGTCCTGGGTCGGCGCGTCACGCGGGGCGAGGTCGAGGACGTGCGGCACTTGCTGCCCGCCGAGATCCGCGACCTCTGGCCCTGATGGGCAGCGTGCCCAGCACAACCGACGAGGGAGGAGTGAGCCGATGAACTTTCAGCAGTGGCAGCCATTGTCTCAGACGGTCGACCAGTTCTTCCGAGGAGCGATGGCGCCGGCCCTGCCCCCGCCTCGGCTGCGCGCCGATGTCTATGAGTCGACCGACGGCGACACCTTCGTGGTGGAGATTCCGGTGCCTGGCGTGAAGCCCGAGGAGATCACGATCGAGGCCACTAGCGACACCATCACAGTAGTCACTCAGCCGAAGCCGGAAAGCGAAGCCGAACGGCGACGGTACCTGCAGCGCGAGCAGCCGGCCGGCGCCATGTCGCGGGTGATCGAGTTTCCGGAGGAGATCGATACCGACAACGTGAAGGCCACGCTGGAGTACGGTATCCTCAAGCTCGAGGTGCCGAAGGCGGCGATCGGCCGACGCAAGGTGATCAAGGTGATGGCGGCGCGGTGAGGCGCCGCCGCTCCTCGGAGAGCGCCGTATGGTATCGCGATTCCGCGATCGCCGCGACGCCGGCCGTGCGCTAGCCGTACGGCTCGCCCCCTATCGCCAGCGCCCGGACGTGCTGGTCCTCGCCCTGCCGCGTGGGGGCGTCCCGGTGGGGTACGAGGTCGCGCGCGCCCTGGATGTGCCGCTCGACGTGTTCTCGGTGCGCAAGCTCGGGGTTCCCGGCCATGAGGAGCTGGCGATGGGCGCGGTGGCCAGCGGCGGTGTGCTCGTGCGCAACGAGGACGTGATCGCCGGGCTCGGGCTCTCCGACTCCGTGGTGGCGGCGGTCGCGGCCCGCGAGACGCAGGAGCTGGAGCGCCGTGAGCGGCTGTATCGGGGCGGGCAGCCGCCCCGCGATGTCCACGGCCAGACGGTGATCCTGGTCGACGACGGGCTGGCCACGGGCGCGACGATGCGGGCGGCGGTCGAGGCGCTGCGGCGCCGCGGGGCCGCGCGCATCGTCGTCGCCGTGCCGGTCGCGCCGCCCGAGACCTGTGCCGAGCTGCGGACGGAGGCCGATGAGGTGATCTGCCTCGTCACGCCCGAGCCGTTCTTCGCAGTCGGGCTGTGGTACGCCGATTTCGCGCAGATCTCCGACGACGAGGTCCGCGACCTACTGGCGGCCAGCGCCCGCGAGCACGCGGCGCCGCCCCCCGCGGATGCATCCTGAACGCGGCTAGCGCAGTGGACTCCGAGCGGGGCTGCGCCAGCGCTACAGCCGCAGGCGACGCAGGGTCTGCGCGTTGATGGCGACGATGATGGTGCTGGCGGACATCAGCACGGCGCCCATCCAGGCGGGCAGCACGAGGCCGAGCGGGGCCAGGGCTCCCGCGGCTGCCGGCAGCGCGATGACGTTGTAGCCTACCGCCCAGGCGAGGTTCTGCACCATCTTCGTGTAGGTCGCCCGGCTGAGGCCGATGACGCGCACCACGTCGCGGGGATCGTTCCGGATCAGGATGATGTCGGCGGAGGCGATGGCCACGTCGGTGCCCGCGCCGATAGCGATGCCGACATCCGCCTGCGCCAGCGCGGGCGCGTCGTTGACCCCGTCGCCGACCATGGCCACCTTAGCACCAGCCCGCTGCAGCCCGCGGACCTTCTCGTGTTTGTGCTCGGGCAGCACCTCGGCGAAGTACTCCTCGATGCCTAGCTCCGTCGCTACCCAGCGGGCAACGTCCTGGGAGTCGCCGGTCAGCATGGCGACCCGCAAGCCCATCCGCCGCAGCCCGGCGACGGCCTCGCGGCTCTCGGGACGGATCACGTCTGCCAGGGCGAAAGCGGCCACGACCCGGCTGTCCTCCACGAGGTACACGACGGTCTGGCCGCGCGCCCCCCAGGCGCGGGTCCGCTCGACCAGCGAAGGCGGCATGAGTACGGCGCCCTGCTCCAGGAGTCGTGGCCCGCCCACCTGCAGCAGCCGGCCATCGACCCGGGCCTGCACGCCGCGCCCCGGCAGAGCCTCGAACGCCTCGGCGGGAGGCACCCGCAGCCCGCGCTCGCGCGCCGCGGCGACCAGCGCTCGCGCGATGAGATGCTCGCTGGTAGCTTCGACCGCCGCGGCCAGCGCCAGCGCGCTGCCCGTCTCCACGCCGTCGGTGGTGGCCAAGTCGACGAGGCCCTGCTCGCCTTTGGTGAGCGTCCCGGTCTTGTCGAACACCACCACGTCGAGTTCCCGCGCGGTCTCGAGGGCGAGTCGGTCTCGCACCAAGATGCCGCTATGGGCCGCGAGGGTTGTCGAGATGGCCACGACGAGCGGAATAGCGAGGCCCAGCGCGTGCGGGCAGGCGATGACCAGTGTGGTCACTGCGCGCTCCAGCGTGAAGTCGTCGAACCCGCGGACGAGCGTCCAGCCTGCCAGCGCGAGCAACGCGACCCCGACCGCGATCAGGGTCAGCCAGTACGCCGCGCGGTCGGCGAGGTCCTGCGCGCGCGTGCGGCTGGTCTGCGCCTCCTGCACCAGCCGCATGATGCCGGCGAGCACCGTCTCGTCTTGCGAGTTGGTGACCCGCACCTGAAGGCTGCCGCTGCCGTTCAGGGTCCCTCCGATGACCGTCGCGCCCGGCGATTTGGCGATCGGGCGCGACTCGCCGGTGACCATGCTCTCATCCACGTCGCTCCGACCCTCTAGCACCACACCATCGGCTGGGATCCGCCCGCCCGGCCGCACCAGCACCACGTCGCCCGGATGCAGCGTCGCGACCGGCACCTCTTCGATACGGCCGTTCACCATTCGCTCGGCAGTGTCCGGCAGCAGCTTGGCCAGCTCCTTGAGAGCACTCTGAGCGCTGCCGACCGCGCGCAGCTCCATCCAGTGGCCGAGCAGCATGACCGTGACCAGCGTGGCTAGCTCCCAGTAGAACGGCATGCCACGCACTAGCCCGAGCGTGGTGGCCAGGCTATACAGGTATGCGCTGGTGATGGCCAGAGCGACCAGC
>JADGHJ010000203.1 GCA_019686175.1 Chloroflexota bacterium
CGTCACCTCCCGGAGGACCCCTTCCACTACGTGCTGGCCAATAGCCGCACGAATGTGGTGATCCCCGAGCGCTACCCTTCGACCGTCGTGACGGCGCGCAAGGAAGACGCCGAGGCGCTAGGCTACCATCTGGTGCTTGCGGACGTGGTCGACCCCAACGCGCCACTGCGCCACGATCCCGCGAAGCTCGCGCAGGCGCTGATCCGCCTGTACTACGAGAAGGCCGAGTCGTTGCCCGACGCGCTGAGCGCAGCCAGCACGGCACCGCTGCTTTAGAGGCTGGTATAATGCGGGCGCAGACCACAGGAGGAAAACCGTGTCGTTCTTGGCGCCCTACGTCGAGTTCGTCCAGATCCTACTCGCCATTGCGCTGATCGCCGTCGTGCTGCTCCAGAGTCGCGATACTGGCTTCTCGGCGACGTTCAGCTCCGACTCCTCGATTTATCGCACGCGCCGCGGTATCGAACGCACGCTGTTCCAGTTCACGATCGGGCTGGCGGTGGTATTCATCCTCGTGTCGCTCGCCAGCGCGAAGCTCGCTGCCAGCTAGCGTGCGGCCCGCCCCACGGGGTGGTGGACCCGCCTGGCGTGGCGTTGCGCAGCCCGTCCCTTCGACCCGACAGGGACGCCTGCGGCACGGCCAGCGGCGTCGGCCAAGGCGCTGGCTGCTCCTCGCTCTCGGCAGCGCCCTGTTGGTGGTGACTGGCTGCTATCTGTTCTTCGCCGGGACCAGGGTGGTGCCCGCGCCGGGCGGGCGATACGTTGAAGCCACGCTACTCCAGCCCAACGCCCTCAACCCGCTCCTTGCCGTCAATGACCCGGCCGACCATGTCTGGCTCCCACTGCTGTTTGCCGGGCTGACCCGAGTGGAGCCGGACGGGCGCGTGGTGCCCGATCTGGCCGAGCGCTGGGAGGTCAGCGCGGACGGGCGCACCTACACCTTCGTGCTCCGCGACCGCCTCCGCTGGTCCGACGGTACGCCGCTCACGGCTGCGGACGTAGTGTTCACCTACGACGCGCTCGGCGAGCGAGACTTTCCGGGCGATGCCGACATGCTGGCTCCCTGGCGCGAGCTGCGCGCCGAGGCGCTCGACGATCGCACGGTGCGCGTCATTCTACCGCGCCCCTGGGCCGCGTTCCCGGAAGCTGCGGCGCTCGGTATCGTGCCGCGAGCCCGGCTCGAGGGCACGCGCGGCACGGCATGGTTGACTCACCCCTTCAACCTCGATCCCGTGGGGGCAGGGCCGTACCGCCTGGTGGACCTGACCGCCCAGGAGATGGTGCTGGCGCCCAATCCGTACTACCACGCGCAGCGCCCGTACCTCGGGGAGTTGCGCTTTCGGTTCTACGGCGATGTTCCCACCGCGCAAGAGGCGCTGCAGGCGGGGACCGTGGATGGTCTAGCGGCCCTGGGGCAGCTGCTCGCTCCGCCGCCGGGTGCTCAGATGGCCAGCTATCAGCGACCCGACTACAGCCGCGTGGCCATGCTCTGGCTCAACACCACGGCGCCGCCGTTCGATGAGGCGGCCGTTCGGCTAGCAGCGGCTCACGCCATCGACCGCGAGCGCTTGGTCGCGGACGTGCCGGGGGCCGCCGAGCCCGCCCGGGGGCCACTGGCGCCGAACTCGTGGGCGGTTGCCGACATCGCGTGGCCCCGCTACGCGCCGGAGCGCGCCCGGGCCTTGTTGGATGGCGCTGGCTGGCGGGTTGCAGCGGGCGGAGAGCGCCAGCGCCAGGGCCAGCCGCTCGCTATCAGCATCATCACCAACCCCGACCACGCCCGCCAGCGCACGGCCGAGGCGGTGGCGCGCGACCTGCGGGCCGTGGGATTCCGTGTGGACGTGGTGCTGCGCCCCTGGGCGGAGCTGGTGCGCGAGGAGCTGAGTGGCGGCCGGTTCCAAGCCCTCATCGGTAGCTACTGGACTCCACGGCGCGACCCCGATCTCCTGCGCGACCTCTGGGCCTCGGAAGGCACAGCCAATCTGGCACGCTGGCGCAGTGCGCGCGCGGACGAGCTGCTCGCACAGGGCGCCAGCAGTGGCGATGCGATCACCCGCCGCGAGGCGTACCGCGCGTTCCAAGCCCTGTGGGCCGCCGAGCTGCCCAGCATCCCCCTCTACTACCCGGTAGACAGTTGGCTGGTGGCCAGCGCCTTGCAGGGGATCGACGCGGCCAGCTTCAACGGGCCGGCCGAGCGGCTGGCACAAGTGCCCGCGTGGTACCTGCGGACCAGCCGCGTCCTCCGGGGCTGGTAGCGTGCGCCGGGCCGCTCAGCCGCTCTCCGTGATTTCGACCGAGAGGATGCGCACGTCCTGCGTGGGGACCGAGGGCTCGCCTCGCGGGCTCTGTCGCACCGGTATGTTGGCGATGCGGTCCACCACCTCCATCCCCGCGATCACCTGACCGAAGATCGTGTAGTTGGGCGGAAGCGTGCGGGCTTGGGGACCTTGGACGATGAAGAACTGGCTGCCGTTGGTGTTCGGCCCCGCATTGGCCATGGCCACGATGCCCGGCTCATACGCTCGGCGCACGGGCTCGTCTTCGAAGCGGTAGCCGGGCCCGCCCATGCCCGTTCCCTGTGGATCGCCTGTCTGGATCATGAAGTCCTTGATGATCCGATGGAACTTCACGTTGTCGTAGAAGCCCTCGCGGGCCAAGAACACGAAGTTGTTGACGGTCTTGGGCGCCTCCTGGGGGAACAGCTCGATCGTGATGTCACCCATCGTCGTGTGCAGCGTCGCGACGTACTCATGCGTGGGGTCGATGGACATCGGCGGGGGCGCCGACCACTGCTTGGCCGTCGTGGGAGCGGTTGGCACGGCGGTGCGCGGAGCCACTGTCGGCTGAGGCGTCGGCCGGGCTGGGCCACTGGTCGGTCCGCAGGCCAGCACGAGCAGCAAGCACACGAGCGCGATCTGGAACCACACCTGCAACACGCATCCTCCGAGCGAGTGTCATGCTCCCGAGTGTCGCACGACGCATCCGGTAGCAGCAATAGGCGTCCGGAATGGCATACTTCCTGCACCGGAGAGGCGCACCGCAAGGTCGCGGGGATATGCAGAGGAGCGGAGACGATGTGGGGATTCTTGACGGGTGTCGCGATCGGCATCGCGGCGAAGGTGGCTTACGACCGGTTGCAAGCGCAGGGCGTGCGGCCAGATGCCCGCGAGTATCAGCGGCGCGCGGCCGCGTTGCTGGACGAGACGCGGCAAGTGCTGAAGGAGATCCGGGAGGAGGTCGCCAGCGCCACCGAGGGGGCCCGCGAGCGGGCCGGTACGAGGCTCGGTCGCCTGCGCCAAATCGCCACGAGCCCCGAAGAGCCGCGCCCCGCGCAGACCGCGCCGGGCGAGACCAGTACGCAGCCGGCGGGGGGCAACGGAGGCGTGCGTCCTGGCGAAGCGCGGCCCAGTAGTACGACCACGACACCCGGCGGTCCGGCTGCGACGAGCGGGCCGGCCACCACCCCTTCTAGCCCGAGCGCGCCGCCCTCGAGCAGCGAAGGGACACCTCCGGATAGCACGAGCGCCCGGTGAGTGGTGGCGGGGCTGGGCGCTAGCGAACGCTCGCCAGGAAGTCGAGGGCCTTCAGGCGCACCTCGTCCCCGATCGCGTGATCCATGCCCTCGAACACCGTGAGCTCTACGGGGGCGCCCAGCTCTGCCACGCGCCGCGCGAACGTCTGCGCGCGCTCTACGCGCGTGGTACCCAGATACGGATCCCACTGGCGTGGTAAATCGGCGGGGTTGTTGTCGTTGGCCCCGACCCCGATCCAGAACGGGATGTCCCGCAGGGCGGCGGGCTGGAACTCACGACCGAAGCGCTCGCGCAGATCCGCGATGCCGAACGGATAGTTCAGCCGGACGGACTGCCCATCGACTTCCAAGCTGCTGAACGGCAGGGTGTACGTGCCCGCCGAGATCGCCGCCACGGCCCGTGTCTGTTCGGGATACACCATCGCGAAGCGCTGGGCGAGCTGGGCACCGCGCGAGTAGCCCAGCAGCACCGCGCGCGGCTCGACGTCGAGGCCGGTCCGATCGGGGAGTTCGGCCAAGAACTGGTGGAGGCGAGGGATGAAGCGCGCGCTCTCCTCACGCATCACCGTGTTGGGATCGCGCCAATCTCCGTAGGGGTACGTGGGGGCCACTACCAGCCACTGCTCGCTATCGGTCCGCGCCAGGATCCCCTCACAGAACGGCTGCCCGGCGCCGCCCATGCCGTGCAGCGCCACCAGCACACGGAGGCGCCCTCGGATCGTTGGCGGGACGTGCACGAAGAATTCGTCGAGGGTCAGACTGGCACCGGCCTGAACACGGGCGGTGGTCCGAGCCGGCGGGGCGGCCGGGGCGCCGAACTGCGGGATTGTCGCCGCGCCCGCCGCTTGCTCCAGCGCCGCACGCTCCGTGCGCGGCACCACGCGGGCAGCCAAGCCGTCGGTGGAGACGCTGGCAGCAGCCGCCGGCGGAGGTGGTGTTTGCTGCCCGACCTCAAACGCAACGCCGGCGATTAGGACCAAGACGAGGGCTAGGACGCCGAACCAGCGGGATGACCGTGGAACCAGGAGAGCTCGCGGCCGACAGCGCCTCATCATTCCGGCGTCATCCCCTGCGTGGCGTGTCGCTATAATAGAATTCTTAGTGATTTCCTGTCAAGCCCCGACGGCTCGTCAAGCGCCACGCCCGCTCCATCCGTCTCCGATAGTGCCTTCCCTCATGGCCTGTCCGCAGTGCGAACAGGCGGGTCCTAGCGCACCGTTCGGAAGGGATGGGCTTGTTCCCACCGTGCACAGCGAGCCCGCGCTGCAGGGCGCCGGATCAACCTCCTGCAAATGGTCGTAGTCGTCCAGATAGCGGCGCTACCGGAAGCGGGCAGGAACGCGCTGGCCAAGGGCGAGTGGCGCTGGTGTCGATGGCGATGGAGCAGAACGCCGCGAGGGCGCGTCATATTCTCGCGGTCACATGAATCAAACGACTTGATGGGAGAGCCATGAGGGAGTCGAGCCTGCCGGCTGCCAGATCTGGCCGAGCCACGCAATGGTCGCTGCTACGTGTAAGGTGAGAGACGGACGGATGCGGTTGCCCAGAGGAGTCGGGCGGGAGCAGCGCGATCGCTGTCGCTTGCAAGATAACCGAACTGGATGTAGCCTAACGAAGGTAGATATTCCTTCTGCGTACGCTCTGAGTCTATAATGGCTTGGGGAGGTGTGAATGGCTACGTTCTCCACGGTCTCCATAAAGGAAGCCCGTGAATCCGTGCTTCCGCCACGCCGCGCCACACAGGAGCGATATCGCGAGTACGTTCGGCAGTTGACGCCTGAGACGGCGGGTCGCCTCGACCTGGAACCTAACGACCGACCGATCACCGAGCGCGCGCGCTTGAAGGCGGCGGCCAAGGCTGAAGGCGTCTCGCTGCATATCCAGCGCCGGGGCAACACGATCGTGTTTTGGTTGTCGGAGGAGCCGCCGAAGCCGCGCGGTGGTCCCCGCGGCGGTCGCCGCCGCACGCCATAGCGACCGCTTCGCCCCATGGCGTGGTAAAAACTCAAGAGGCCGCCGAGGGCTCGCACTAGACGCGGCTCTCGGCGGCCTCTGACTTATCGGCACCCAGCCAGGAGCCGCTAGGAGGACGGCTCGGTCGGTGGAGCGTCGTGGGAGACCGTCGTCTCGGTCGGGTGCTCCGCGCGAGCGCGCAAGGCGCGCCACACCTTCTCGGCGGTAATGGGGAGGTCGTGGATGCGAACGCCGCAGGCATCGGCGATGGCGTTCCCGATGGCAGGGGCGACCGGATCCATGCCCAACTCCCCCAGCCCCTTCGCGCCAAACGGCCCCGTTGGCTCGTAGGAGTCGGCGAACGCGCGCTGGAGCGGCGGCATGTCCGCACAAGTCGGGAGGCGATAGTCGCTGAAGTTGGGGTTCAGGATCTTGCCCTCGTCGATCACGAAGCCCTCGCTGAGCGTGTAGCCGATCCCTTGCGCGATGGCGCCCTCCACTTGCCCTTCGGCCCCGATCGGATTGAGCACGGTGCCGCAGTCCGACACGGTGGTGTAGCTGAGCAGGCGAACCTGGCCGGTGTCAGGATCGACCGCCACCTCGGCGATGTGACAGCCAAAGTTGTAGGCGCCGGACTCGTTGCCATAGCGCTCCTTGGGGTCGTGTGACTCGGTGTCGCTGTCGAACTCCCCGCGCCCCACGATCATCGTGCCCCCACGGCGGAACAGCGCCTTCTTGGCCACTTCGGCCACCGTCGTGCTGCGGCTGTCGGGCGCCCCACGCACGAAGATCTTGCCGTTCTGGATTTCCAGGTCGCCCGCGCTCGCTTCCAGCTCATCGGCCGCCAGGGCGAGCAGCTTGTCTCGGGCGTCGGCCGCAGCGCGCACGATCGCGTTGCCAGCGACGTAGGCGAGACGGCTCGCATACGCCCCCTGCGCGAACAGCGTGGTATCGGTATCGGCCTGCGCGACGCGGACATCCTCGAGCGGAACTCCCAGTGTCTCTGCGGCGAGCTGGGCGAACAGCGTGCTCGCGCCCTGCCCAATCTCGCCCTCGCCCGTGAGGACGGTCACCTGGCCCGATTCATCGATCTTGACCTGTGCCAACGAGCCGTCCCAGTCCCCGAAATGCCGCTTGCCGCTCACATGGGCGGAGGCCGAGACACCGATGCCGATGAACGGCCGGCGCCGCGCGCGCTTCTCGCGATAACCACTCAACTCGGCCGCCCGATCGATACATTGGATCAGCTCGCACGACGTCACGCGGTTACCGTGTGGGCTCACGTAGCCGGGCGTGCAGGCGTTCTTGCGCAAGAGGTCGAGCGGATCGATCCCCAGCCGCTCGGCCGCGATGTCCAGCGCCTGCTCGACAGCCCAGCTCGCCGACGGGTTGCCGAAGCCGCGGAACGCGCCGGTAGGCGCCTTGTTGGTGTACACTAGCAGCGCTTGGCTCTTGACGTTCTGCCACTTCAAGGTGGTGTCGTGCCGCAGTGCGGCCACGCCAGTCACGGCGCCGGCCTTGGCGCTATATGCGCCGTTGTCGGCGATGGTGTACAGGTGTTTGGCTAGCAGGTCGCCCTCGCGCGACAGCCCGATCTTCACACGGATGCGCATGGGGACGCGCGGCCGCGGGCCCGCCAGAAAGTCTTCCTCGCGGGTATTGATGATCCGCACGGGGCGGCCGGTCCGGCGCGCCAACAGGCCGGCCACGATGGCGTTATTGTCGTCATTCGACTTACCGCCGAACCCTCCGCCCACGTAGGTCTGGATAATGCGCAGGTCCTGTGGGCGCACCCCGATCGCGGGCGCGATGCGGTCACGAGCCATGAACGGCGTTTGCGTGTTGGTGTACAAGGTGAGCCGCCCGTCGGGGTGTGGCTCGGCGACCGTGCCGATGGTCTCGATCGGCGCCGGCCACTGGAGCGCGCTCTGGAATGTCTCCTCCACGATGAGGTACGAGCGGGCGAACGCCGCCTCGACATCCCCGCGCTCGACATCGATCACCAGGGCGATGTTGTCGGGGCGCTCGTCGTGGATCACCGGCGCCCCGGGCTGCATCGCCTCGAGTGGATCGAACACCGCTGGCAACTCTTCGTACTCGACCTCGATCAGCGCGAGCGCCTCTTCGGCCGTGGCCTCGTCGACCGCAGCCACCGCCGCGATCTCCTCGCCGACGTAGCGCACCTTGCCGGTCGCCAGCGGGTATTGGTCCTTCGTCCACGCCCCCCACCGTACGGCCGGGGCGTCGGCCGCGGTGATCACCGCGCGCACCCCCGGGACCCGCTGTGCCCGGGAGGTGTCGATGCGGACGATGCGCGCATGGGGCAGCGGCGAGCGCAGGATCCGACCGACCAGCATGCCCGGCCGTTTGATATCGGCCACGTAGCGCGCGGCGCCCGTGACCTTCTCGCCGGCGTCGATACGCGGCACGCGGTGCCCGATGATCGTGTGAGGCTTCGGCGCTACGGCCATGGCTTGGCTCCTTCTGGGGCGCCATAGGGCATGCCCAGGAGATACAGGGTGAACGCGGGATTCTAACATGAGCCGTAGACAGGCGGCTGGGCCGCCCCGGCGCAATAAAGCGCCCGGGGCTGCCCCCGGGCGCGCGTTCGCTTGCTCGC
>JADGHJ010000204.1 GCA_019686175.1 Chloroflexota bacterium
GCGCTGGAGCACCCGATCACCAAGGCGCTCACGCCGCCGGGCGGGGACCTGCAGCCGCGGATCGTCCACGGCTACCTCGAGCTGACGCTGCCCGCCGACCAGTTGCTGCCGGCGGCCCGCCGGCTCCGCGACGAGTTCGACTTCGATTACCTGTCGCAGGTGACAGCGGTCGACTGGCCCGATCGCTTCGAGCTGGTGTACACGCTGTACCACCTGCGCCGCTGGCAGGAGCACAAGGCGGCCGATCCCGAGGGACCCCAGGGCCTCGTGCTGCGCGTCAACCTGCCCCGTGAGGAGGCGCCGCGTGTCCGCTCCGTGATCTCGGTCTGGCCGGGCGCCGAGCTGCAGGAGCGCGAGGTGTACGACATGTTCGGCATCCGCTTCCTGGGGCATCCCGATCTACGCCGCGTGCTGCTCGAAGACGACTTCCCCGGCTTCCCGCTGCGCAAGGACTTCGCGATCGACCCCGAGTACGTGCTGGTGCGGCACCTGGCCCGCGGCTCGGTCGGTCAGTTGGGTGAGCGCATCGATGCGGGCGATCGGCCCGTGTAGCAGGCGGCGGCCAGCCAAGCGGTCGGCACCCTAGGGGTACTACGAGGTAGGGCGATGGCTGTGCTCAACGATCTGTTCTCACAGGTAGGCGCGTGGCTCAGCGGGGTGTTGCGGGCGGTCCTGCCCGCCGACCTCGTGGCGATCCTCCTGGTGGTCATCAGCGCCGGGTTCATCCTCACCTTCCTGGCCGCGTGCGTGACGCTGGCCATCTGGGCCGAGCGCAAGGTCATCGCCCGCATCCAAGACCGCGTGGGGCCCAATCGCGTCGGCCCGTTCGGGCTGCTCCAGTCGGTGGCCGACGTGCTCAAGCTCTTCGCCAAGGAGGACACCATCCCGGGCGGCGCCGATCGCGTGGTGTTCGTCCTCGCCCCGCTGATCGCGCTGGTCCCCTCGCTGATGATCTACGCCGTGCTGCCCTGGAACTGGGACGCCACCGTGGCGCGGCTCGACGTCGGCATCCTGTACGTGCTCGCCCTGGCCACCCTGCCGACGGTGGCCATCGTGGTCGCTGGCTGGGCGTCGTACAACAAGTACACGCTGCTCGGCGGCATGCGCGCCGCGGCCCAGCTCATCAGCTACGAAGTGCCCGAGGTGCTCTCGGTGATCCCGGTGGTGATCCTGGCCGGCTCGCTCTCGCTGTGGGACATCACCGCGGGCCAGCGGGACGTCTGGTTCATCCTCGCGCCCGTGGTCGGGCCGCTGGCGTTCCTCGTGTTCTTCGTCGCCGGCCTGGCCGAGGTCAACCGCTCGCCGTTCGACCTCGTAGAGGCGGAATCGGAGATCATCGCCGGGTTCCACATGGAGTACAGCGGCATGCGCTGGGCGCTGTTCTACCTGGCCGAGTACGCCAACGCCTTCACTGTCTCGGCCATCGCCAGCGTGTTGTTCTTCGGCGGCTGGCACGGCCCGCTTCTGCCCGGCTACCTGTGGCTGGTGCTGAAGGCCGCGCTCCTGTTCGTGGTGATGATCTGGGTCCGCGGCACACTGCCGCGTCTGCGCTACGACCAGCTCCTGGCACTGGCCTGGAAGGGGCTCCTGCCAGTAGCCCTGGTGAATCTCGTGCTGGCGGTCGTGGTGCGCGAGATCGGCGCCATGAGCTGGCACCCGCTGCTGTTGCTGGTCATCAACCTCGTGGTGATCTACCTCCTGTTCCGCTGGTACACCGACCTGTGGCGGGCGAGCCAGTACCGTGCCGCGGCGCCCTTGCTGGAGGCGGCGACGCAGGGGGTACGGCCGTGAACGAGGTGATCTACACCGCGGCGTTCTACGTGTTCGGGGCGGCGGTGCTGGTGGGTGCGATCGGCACGGTGGCCGCGCGCCGGTTGATCCACAACGCGCTGTTCCTGGTGTTGGCACTGGCGAGCGCCGCGGCGATCTACGTGCTGCTCAGCGCCGACTTCGTGGCCGTCGTGCAGATCCTGGTCTACACCGGCGCGATCATGATCTTGCTGCTGTTCGCGCTGATGTTGACCCCCCAGCAGGTCGAGCTCCCTGCCACGGCCCCCGCCGGGCAGCAACTCGCCGCAGGGCTCGTGGCGGTGGCGCTGTTCGCCCTGATCGTCGCGGCCGTGCTGACGGGCCCGTGGCGCCAGGCCGCCACCCCGCTCAACGCGCCCACGAGCACGCCGCTGGGCACGGCCCTGCTGACGACCTATGTCTTTCCGTTCGAGCTGGTGTCGCTGGTGTTGCTGGTAGCCTTGATAGGCGCGCTGCTGTTGGCGCGCGAGGGCTAAACGCCGTGAGCTGGGTGGCACGCGGGGAGCCGGCCTCGATGCCGGGCCGCCGGTGGTGCCTGGTGGGCTCGTCGTGAGGAGAGAGGAACGATGCCAGGGCTGGCGCACTTCGTGATCTTGGGCGCCGCGTTGTTCTGCATCGGAACGTTCGGCGCCCTGGCCCGGCGCAACGCCGTGGTGGTGCTGATGTCGATCGAGCTGATGCTCAATGGCCTCAACATCACGTTCGTGGCGTTCAATCGCTACCTGGCGCCGACGTTCGGGCTCAGCGCCTCGCCCTGGGCCGGGCAGGTGTTCGCGCTGTTCATCATTGCCGTCGCGGCGGCCGAGGCCGCGCTGGGCCTGGCCATCATCATTGCCATCTACCGGCTGCGCCACACGGTGCAGGTGGACCAGATCGACCTGATGCGGGGGTAAGCAGATGGGGCTGTTCGCGCTGGCGCTGGTCATCCTCCTGGCGCCGCTGACCGCGTTCGTTCTCAATGCGCTGCTTGCCCGTCGGGCGTGGCGTCTAGCCGGGGCACTCACGATCGCCGGGGTCGGCGTCGCCTTCCTGGCCAGCCTCGCGGTGTTCGCGCAGGTCCACGGTCAGGGCGCGCGGCTGGACGTGAGCTTCCCCTGGCTGACGATCGCGCCGCTGGTGAGTCGCTCGATCGAGATCGGCCTGCGCATCGATCCGCTCACCGCGGTGATGCTGCTCTCGGTCAGCGGCGTCAGCCTGCTGGTGCAGATCTACTCGTGGGGGTACCTGCACGAGGTCGAGTACGACGAGCACGGCCACCCGCACGTCCACCGCGACCCGGGCTTCTCGCGCTACTACACCTGGATGGCGCTGTTCACGTTCTCCATGCTCGGGCTGGTGCTGGCCAACGGGCTGCTCCTGCTGTTCATCTGCTGGGAGCTGGTCGGCCTGTGCTCCTACCTGCTGATCGGCTACTGGTACACGCGGCCGGCGGCGGCGCTGGCGGCCAAGAAGGCGTTCCTCACCACCCGCGTGGGCGACTTCGGCTTCATGCTGGGGCTGTTCTACCTGTGGTGGCAGACGGGGACGTTCACGTTCAGCACGCTCGAGGCGTTGGTGGCGAACAACACCATCCCACCGCTGGTGGCGACCATCGGCGCGTTGCTGCTGTTCTGCGGCGCGGTGGGCAAGTCGGCGCAGTGGCCGCTCCACGTCTGGTTGCCCGATGCCATGGAGGGCCCGACGCCGGTCAGCGCGCTGATCCACGCGGCGACGATGGTGGCCGCTGGCGTGTACCTGGTGGCGCGCTCGTTCTTCCTGTTCCAGCATGGCCCCGAGGCCATGGTGGTCGTGGCGCTGATCGGCGGCTTCACGGCCATCTTCGCTGCGACGATGGGGCTGGTGAACAACGACATCAAGCGGGTGATGGCCTACTCGACCTGCAGCCAGCTCGGTTACATGATGCTCGCCCTGGGCGCGGGTGGTCTAGCCGCGGGCACGTTCCACCTGTTCACGCACTCGTGGTTCAAGGCGCTGCTGTTCCTCACCGCCGGCGCAGTGATCCACAGCACAGGCACGCAGGACATGCGGGAGATGGGCGGCCTGCGGGCGAAGATGCCCGGCACGTTCTGGGCGATGACGCTGGCCGGGCTCGCGCTAGCGGGGATCCCGCCCCTGGCCGGTTTCTGGAGCAAGGACGGCATCCTCGGGGCGGTGTATGACTCGCCCACGGTAGTCGCGGTCAAGCCGCTGCTGCTGGCGTTCGCCCTGATCACCGTGTTCCTGACGGCGTTCTACATGGGCCGCGTGCTGTTCCTGACCTTCGGAGGCCAGTGGCGGGGGGATGCGCATGTCTGGCCCCACGTCCACGAGGCCCCGGCCGTGATGCTGTGGCCGATGCTGGTGTTGATCGTGCCCACCGTACTGGTCGGCTTCTGGAACTACCCGTTCGGCCCGGGGGACTTCGCCTACGGCCACTTCGTCGAGCGGAGCCTGCTGCACGCCCACGGGCTGGCGGAGACGTTCCATCCCGAGCTGGCGTTCTTCTCGATCGCGCTGGCGGTCGCGGGCCTGGTCGTGGCCTGGGCCATGTACGGCGCGCGGGTGGTCAGCGCGGCCGCCGTCACGCGGGCGTTCGGGCCGCTGTACGGCTGGGCGCTCAACCGCTGGGGCTTCGACCACTTGTACAACTGGCTGGTCGGCACGGTCTGGGTCGGCTTCGCCCGGGGGATCGCGGCGTTCGACCTGGCGGTGATCGACGGCATCGTCAACGGGGTCGCGCGCGCGACCGTGGCGCTCGGCCAGGCGTTCCGCCCGCTGCAGACCGGCCAGGTGCAGACCTACGCGTGGGTGGTGTTTGGCGGGCTGATCGTGGTGGCGATCGCCATCATGCTGGGCAGTCGCATCTAGGGCGCCGAGGGGGCCGTGCCGATGGAAGCGTTGCTGAACCTGGTGATCTTCCTGCCGCTGGTAGGCGCGCTGGTGGTCTGGCTGCTGCCGTCGCCACCGTCGCTCGCCGCGGCGGAGCATGCGGGCGAGGCGCCTGCCCCTACCGCGCTCGGCGCGGCCGCGCCGAGTTACTACCCGCCGCCGCGCTGGACGGCCGCGTTCTTCTCGGGCCTGGCGCTGGCGCTCAGCCTGGTACTGTTCTTCAGCTTCGACCGCGGCCGCGCGGGCTTCCAGTTCGAGACCAACGTGCCCTGGATCCCGTTCCTGGGGGCGAGCTACCACGTCGGCGTCGACGGCATCAGCATGCCGCTGGTCGTCCTCAACGCCCTGCTCACCTTCCTGGCGATCCTGGTGGCCTGGAACCTGACGCTGCGGCCGAAGGAGTTCTTCGCGCTGGTGCTGGTGCTGGAGACGGCGGTCGCCGGCGTGTTCACCTCGCTGGACTTCTTCCTGTTCTTCCTGTTCTGGGAGTTGGAGCTGGCGCCGATGTACCTGCTCATCGGCGTCTGGGGCGGCCCGCGCCGCGAGTACGCGGCGATGAAGTTCCTGCTGTACACGGTGCTGGCGGGCGGCTTCCTGCTGGTCGGGATCCTGGTGCTGTACTTCGGCGCCGGCTTGCGCACCTTCGACATGGTCGTGCTTAGCGCCCGCGACTACCCGCTGGCCCTGCAGACGCTGGCCTTCGTGCTGCTGTACGTCGGGTTCGCCGTGAAGCTACCGGTGTTCCCGTTCCACACCTGGCTCCCCGACGCGCACGTCGAAGCCCCCACGGCGATCAGCGTCCTGCTGGCGGGGGTGCTGCTGAAGATGGGTGGCTACGGCTTGATCCGCATCTGCGTCAGCGTGCTGCCCGATGCGGCCAAGCAGTTCGCCCTGGTGCTGATGATCCTGGCGGTGATCAACATCTTGTACGGGGCGATGGTGGCGCTGGCCAAGACCGACATGAAGCAGATCATCGCCAACTCCTCGATCTCCCACATGGGCTTCGTGCTGCTCGGGCTCGGTGCGATGAATCAGATCGGGTTGCAGGGCGCCGTCCTGCAACTGTTCACGCACGGCACCATCACCGGGCTGCTGTTCATCATGGTCGGCCTGGTGTACGACCGCACGCACACCCGAGACGTGCGCGAGTTGGGCGGCCTGGCCACGCAGATCCCGATCATCGCCACGGTGTTCGTCATCGGCGGGCTGGCCTCGCTCGGCTTGCCCAGCCTGAGCGGGTTCGTGGCCGAGTTCCTGGTGTTCGTGGGCGGCTTCAAGAGCGGCGACATCTGGGGCCGCACGTGGCCGCTCCTGACCGCGCTCGGCGCGTTCGGGGTGGTGCTGTCGGCGGGCTACATCCTCTGGCTGCTGGAGCGCGTGTTCTATGGCCCGCTCAGCGAGCGTTGGCGGGGCTTGCCCGACGCGACCCGTCTGGAGTTCGCTACCATTGGCACGCTGGTGGCGGTGATTGTGCTCGTGGGCGTCTATCCGAACCTGCTGCTCGACATCGTGGCCAACGGCGTGGCGCCGATCGTGGCGCGGCTCGGTTTCGGGGGCTACTGAGATGACGGGTGCCGCGCAGCGCAGCGCCCGGCGCCGATCGCACGGGAGGACGCGGTGATTCCACCAGCCACTGACCTGCTGTACCTCGCGCCCGAGCTGATCCTGGTGCTCGGCGCTTTCCTCGTCGTCCTCATTGATCTCGGCCTGCCGGATGGTCGCAGTCGCCGGCCGCTACTGTACTTCGCGGTCGCGTGCTGCGTGGTGGCCGGGGTGGCCACGCTGGCACTGCTCGGCCAGAGCCGTGTGATCTTCAACGGTATGGTGCTGGTGGACCCGTTCGCCGGCTTCTTCAAGCTGATGTTCCTCACCGCCACCGCGCTGGTGCTGCTCGCCTCGGAGCTGTACGTCGACCAGCTCCGGCGCTACGAGGCCGAGTACTACAGCGTCCTGCTACTGGGCACCGTCGGGCTGATGCTGCTCGCCTCGTCGGGCGAGTTCCTCACGCTGTTCCTGGCGCTCGAACTGAGCAGCCTCTCCAACGCTTTCCTGGCCTGTTGGCTGAAGCACAGCCGGAAGGCGACCGAGGCGGCGCTGAAGTACTTCCTGATCAGCGTGCTATCGTCGGCGGTGCTGCTGTACGGCGTGGCCCTGCTGTACGGGCTCACGGGACAGACGAGCCTGGCGGGCGTGGCGCAGCTCATCCGCGGCGAGCTGTCGCTGCCAGTGCTGCTGGCGCTGGCCATGCTGGTGGCCGGGTTCGGCTTCAAGATCAGCGCCGTGCCGTTCCAGATGTGGACGCCCGACGTGTACGAGGGCGCGCCGACTACCGTGACGGGCTACCTGTCGGTGGCGTCGAAGGCCGCCGGCTTCGCCGTCCTGCTGCGCGTGCTGGAGCTGACCTTCGGCAGCCTCACGGGGGTATGGGTGGTCGTGTTCGCCGCCATCGCGGTCCTGACCATGACCATCGGCAACCTGCTGGCCCTGGCGCAGAGCAACATCAAGCGCATGCTCGCCTACTCGTCGATCGCCCAGGCGGGCTACGCGCTGGTGGGCGTGGTAGCGGCCACCACGTTCGGCGCCTCGGCCGTGGCGTTCTACCTGCTGGCGTACACGTTCACCCAGCTCGGGGCGTTCCTGGCGGTGGTGAGCGACGTGCGGTTCGCGCCGGACGACACGATCGAGGGGTACAGCGGCCTGCACTTCCGCAACCCGTGGCTGGCGGCCACGCTGGCGGTGAGCTTGCTGTCGCTCGGCGGGCTGCCGCCGTTCGCCGGGTTCTTCAGCAAGCTGTACGTGTTCTGGGCGGCGATCGTGCGCGGCCCGCAGGAGGGCGGCCCGCTGTACTGGCTGGTGCTGATCGGGGTGATCAACTCGGCGATCTCGCTGTACTACTACGCCAAGATCATCCGTCAGATGTACCTGGTGGCGCCGCCGACCGATAAGCCCGTGGTGATCCCGGGGGCGCACGGGCTGGCGCTGGCGCTGTGCGTGCTAGGCATGGTGGCCCTGGGCCCGTTCGCCGGCGCCGTGATCGCTGGCGCCGAGCAGGCCGCTCGCCTGATGGTGCGCTAGCTCACCGACCTTCTCGCGATCCGCGCCCACCGGAGCCCGCTCCGGTGGGCGCCCATAGCTAACGATCCCCACGCCCCCAGCGGGAGATGGGCACGAGGAGGACAGCTCGGTCCCCCTGGCAGCTCGCGGACCATACCTGCACGGAGGCGGAGCGGCCGAGCGCGGGCGCCCCCGCCGCCCGCGTGCAGGCTAGCACCGGCGCCGGAGCCCCCAGACCGTCAGTGCCCCGAGCCCGGCCACCAGCAGCCAGGCGGGGTCGGCCTCGGGGACGACCGGCACCCCGGCGGGCGCGGGCGGTGGCGGCGGGCCGGCCGGCGCCACGGGCCGCGGCGGTGCGGCGGGGAGCAAGGG
>JADGHJ010000014.1 GCA_019686175.1 Chloroflexota bacterium
GCGTCGTACATCGCGGACGCGGCCTCATGGCGCGCTCGCACGCAGCGCACCCACATATCGTGCAGCCGGGCGGCGGGGGGCGGGGGCTGGAGCTGGGTCAGCATCCGCTCCGTCTCGATGGTCCGCCAGACGAAGACGCCCGAGTGCTCACCACGCGGGTCGTGGGCGATTGTCATGTCCGTGCCGCGGCCGACCCCCATGCGCTCGAGCCACTGGCGGTATTCGCTCTCTAGCCATTGCCAGAGGGGATCGGCGGCGGTCAGGTAGTGCTCCAGCGCCGCGCGCGCCTCCGGGGCGAGGCGGCGCTTGCCGAACAAGCCGTCGAGCAAGCCCATGCGGAGCCCCATCCTTCACGATCGGTCTAGCCCGCGCCTACGGCAGGTCCGCGTCGCCCAGGCCGAAGAAATGGCCCAGCTCGTGGATCACCGTGAGGCGGACCTCCTCTTTGATCTCACGACTGCTGCCACACGCTTCGATGATCGGCTGGCGGAAAATGGTGATGCGATCGGGCAGTGCCAGGTGATAGCCGGTGCCGCGTTCGGCCAGCGGCGTGCCCTCGTACAGGCCGAACAACGTCTCGCCGGGGGCGAGCCCCAAAGCGCGGAGCTGCTCGGGCGAGGGGCGGTCCGCGATCAGGATGGCCACGTTCTCCAGCCGGCGGGCGAAGGTGGGGGGGAGCTCGCGGAGCGCCTCGCGCACCAGCCGCTCGAACCGGGCGGGCGAGACGCGGCGGCCGCGAAGGCGTCGTGGGCGCGCGAGTCTCATAGGCCGGGCGGGGGCAGCAGCGTCAGCACCATGGACAGCGCGACGAGCAGCGCGATGATCAGGAACACGATTTGCTTGCCAGACACCCTCAAGCGCCTCCCGGACCGCGGCGGTGCTCGCCGGCAGTGTACCATGCCAGCCGCCCCCTGTGGACAGGCGCTTCGCGCCGATGCCATAATGCTGACAAAGCGCCCAGGGGTGGAGGCCGCCGTGCTGCGCGGGGTCAAGACGGTTCTGCGTCCTATCGACGAGAACGACCTGGAACTGCTGCACAAGTGGGAAAACGACCCCGAGGTGACGTATTTTCTCAACGCAGACCGCTATCGCTCGATGTCGCACGAGGAGATTCAGCGTCGCTACCGCCAGATTCGCATGGACCCCACCATGGAGCTGTTTATCATTGAGACCCTCCGGGGGGAGCGGATCGGCATGATCGGTTACGACAATTTCTCGGTGGAGCGTCGCTCGTTTCGCGTGTACATCGGCATCGGCGAGAAGCAGTACTGGAATCAAGGCTACGGTACCGATGCGATGTGCGCCTTGCTCCGCTACGGTTTCAGCAATTTGCAGGTCGAGCGGATCTATTTGAGCGTGTACGACTTCAACGATCGCGCCATCGCGGCGTACCGCAAGTGTGGCTACAAGGTCGATGGGGTGCGTCGCAATGTGGCGCTCGTCGACGGGCAGTGGTGCGATAGTATCGAGATGAGCGTCACAGCGGCCGACTTCGAGCGGCAGATGCAGCGGCGCGCGACCGCCGGCCGCCACCGCCACGATTGAGCGACTCTGCGAATGGACGGGACGAAGGTCATCTAGCAATGCGTGAGCAAACGACGGCGCCCGTGTGGACGAGCGGGCGCTTGCGCCAATTGTTCATCGACTTCTTCAAGGAGAAGGGCAGCCTCGAGGTGCCCAGCTCCAGCCTGGTGCCCCAGGACGACCCCACCGTGCTGCTCACGACAGCGGGCATGCAGCAGATGGTGCCGTACATGCTGGGGCGGCGGGAGCCGCCGGCCCGCCGGCTCTGCTCGGTGCAGAAGTGCTTCCGCACCACGGACATCGATCAGGTCGGCAACCCGCGCAACCTTACTTTCTTCGAGATGCTGGGCAACTTCTCGATCGGCGACTATTTCAAGGCCGAGGCGATCGCCTGGGCCTGGGAGTTCGTCACCGAGCGCCTCCGGCTCCCCCGCGAGCGGATCTGGGTCACGGTGCATCCCACGGACGACGAGGCGGCAGCGTTGTGGCTCGCCCAGGGGCTCCCGCCCGAGCGCATCGGGCGCTTGGAGGACAACTGGTGGGGCCCGCCCGGCGCCGCCGGCCCCTGCGGCCCCGACTCGGAGATCTACGTCGATCGCGGCGAGGCGTTCGGCTGTGGCCGGCCTGACTGCGCACCGGGCTGCGACTGCGATCGCTTCCTGGAGATCTGGAACCTCGTGTTCATGCAGTTCTTCCAGGATGAGGACGGCTCGCGGCGCCCGCTGGCCCAGCGCAACATCGATACAGGCATGGGGCTGGAGCGCCTGGCGGCGGTGATGCAAGAGGTGGCCACGGTCTACGAGACCGACCTGTTCCGCCCCATCCTGACGCGCATTGAGGAGCTGGCGGGCGGTGCGTACGGCGCCGACGCCCGGCGCGATTACGCGATGCGCGTGTTGGCCGACCACAGCCGCGCCATGACGTTTCTGGTCAGCGATGGCGTGCAGCCCGGGCCCGAGGGGCGGGGCTACGTGTTGCGGCGCATCATTCGCCGCGCGGTGCGCTACGGCCGGCAGCTCGGGCTCAGCGGCCCGTTCCTCGGCACGCTGGTCGATGTGGTCGGCGACCTCATGGGCCAGTGGTACCCGGAGCTGCGCTCCAACCGGGCGGCGATCCAGGCCGTGATCGCCAAGGAGGAGAGCCGCTTCAGCGGCACGCTCGAGCGTGGGCTGAGCCTGCTCGAGCAGTGGATCGCCGAGGCACAGGCGCGCGGCGAGCGGGTGCTCTCGGGCGAGCGCCTGTTCGAGCTGCACGATACCCACGGTGTTCCCTTCGAGGTTAGCGCCGAGGTGGTGCGGGAGAGCGGGCTGGAGCCGGACGAGGAGGGCTTCCGGGCCGCGCTCGCGGCCGCCCGGGAGCGCAGCCGGGCCAGCGCCGCCTTCAAGGTCGCTGCCGGCGTGGGGCTGGGCCCCTCGGTCGAGGAGGCGGCGCCGACCGTGTTCCTCGGCTACCAGACGTTGAGCGCGCCCGCGCGTGTGCTGGCGCTGCTGGACGCCCAGGGGCGGCCCACCAGCCGGCTCGTGGCGGGCGAGCGCGGCGCGGTGGTGCTCGACATCACACCATTCTACGCCGAGGGCGGCGGCCAGGTCGGCGATCAGGGCGTGCTGCAGTCGGGTGAGTGTACCTTCACGGTCGAAGACTGCAAGTCCGACGGCACTGGCCACCATCTGCACTTCGGGCGCGTGCTGGCCGGGGAGCTGCGGCCCGGGCAGCCCGTCGAGGCGCGGGTCGACGGCGTGCTACGCGCTCGGACCGCCAAGCACCACACCGTGACGCACCTGTTGCACAAGGCCCTGCGCGACGTACTGGGCCCGCAGGCGGTCCAGGCGGGCTCGCTGGTCAGCCCTCGTGTGGCGCGGTTCGACTTCGCCAACGAGGGTCCGCTGTCGCCGGAGCAGCTGCGGGCGGTCTCCGCGGCTATCAACGAGCAGATTCTCCGCGACCTGCCCGTGACGACCGAGGAGCTGCCGTATGCCGAGGCGATCCAGCAGGGGGTCTGGGCGCTGTTCGGGGAGAAGTACGGCGAGCGCGTGCGGGTGGTGCGCGTTGGCGACTACAGCCAGGAGCTGTGCGGCGGCACGCACGTGCGGCACAGCGGCGAGATCGGTTCGGCTTATATCGCCAGCGAGACGGGGATCGGCAGCGGCATGCGCCGCGTGGAGGTGGTAGCCGGCCCTGCCGCACTGGAATGGGTCGAGGGGCGGCTTGGCCAGCTCGCACGCGTCGCGGAGACGGTCGGCGCCCCGGCCGACGCGGCGGCGGAGCGAGTCCAGGCGCTGGTGGCCGAGCTTCAGGCCGCGCGCCGGGATCTGAGCCGGCTGGAGAAGCAGATCGCGGCGGCGCGGGCGGACGAGCTAGCAGCGCGGGCCGAGGCGATCGATGGCCTGCAAGTAGTCGCGGCCCGGGTGGATGCCTCGAGCAAGGAGGCGTTGGGCGAGACCGCCGACCGCATCCGCAATCGGCTGGGGCCCAGTGTGGTGGCGCTGGGGGCCGTGATCGAGGCACGGCCGCACTTCGTGGTCAGCGTGAGCCCCGAGGCGCAGCAGGCCGGGCTCAAGGCCGGTGCACTGGTCAAGGAGGTGGCCCGTGTGGCGGGCGGCGGCGGTGGTGGGCGCGATAGCTTCGCCACCGGCGCTGGTCGCGACGCGTCGCGGTTGGACGAGGCGCTGGCGCAGGTTCCGCGGCTGGTACGCGAGGCCAGCAGCGCCCGTCGTTAGCCCACACCACCCGAGTACCCTGGGTCGGCACACCGTGGGCCAGTGAGCTGCTCGTCGCGAGGAGTACATGGGCGCTGGGTCGGAGGCCGGGTCCCGAGCGGCGTTCGTAGCTGAGGCGGCCGACGACCTGGGTAGCCTGCGCAGCAAGTTGGAGAGCACCGCTGCCGACCGGATCTTCCTGATCCTGCCGGGTGAAGCGCGGGTGCTCCGCACCCCGCTCGAGTTCCGTGTGCTCGCGCGCGTGGCCGAGACTCTCGCCTCGGAGATCGTCATCGTCACGGGCGATGGGAACCGCCGCCGCTACGCCCGCGACGCCGGGTTCCCCACGCGCCGTAGCCCGCGCGGCCTGCTCGACCTGCTGCCCCCCCAACAAGCGGAGCGGTACCGCTTCAAGTGGTACCGGATCTGGCGTTGGTTCCCCCTCGTGCCCCTGGTGTGCTACCTGCTCCTGCCAGGCCTCGTCCTGGCCACCGTGGGCGCGGGCCTGGCGCTGATTCCCGAGCTGCGCGTCACCCTCGCCTCGCACGTGGAGACCGACTCGGCGCTGCTCGACCTCTGGGTGGACCCGCGGGTCGTGCAGCCCGATGTCGGCGGCCGCCGGCTGCCGGCTATTCCCCTGGAGCACCGCTTTGCGGTGGAGGCCAGCGTGCCCACCACCGGACGGGGCCGCCGGCCCAGCGGGTATGCTCGTGGGACCGTGATCATGGTCAACGGGCGCGACGACATCGTGCGGGTTCCCCAGGGCTTGGTGCTGGTGGCCAGCACCGGCGCCCAGTTCGTTACGCAGCAGGAGGTGCGTCTCGCGCCACACTCGCTCCGGGGGCAGCGCGTGCCGATCCAGGCACTGGAGCCAGGGCCGGGAGGGAACGTGCCCGCGATGGCGATTACGCGGCCCCTCGACGCCGCGCCGCCGGGACTGGCGCTGTTCAACGATCAGCCGACTGCGGGCGGCAGCGAGGAGGAGTATCCGGAAGTGGCAGCGGGCGACTTCGAGACGCTGCGCGCGGCACTCCTCGACCAGGCCGGTGCGGTGAGTCGCGACTACCTGGCGGAGTTGGCGGGCGATGAGCTCACCCTGCTCCCCGAGAGCTTGCGAGTGGAGCCTGTGACCGAGGCGTTCGCCCCGGGCTTGCGCGTCGAGGCCGCCGAGGTCCAGGGCCGGTTGACGGCTCGGGCTACCGCCCTGGCCTACAGCAACGACGCGTTCAACCGGCTCGCGGTGATGGTCTGGGAGGCGTCGTTGCCACCCGGCTATCACCGTGTCGGCGACCCACCTACGTTCAGCTCGCCCGAGTTCCTCGGGTATCAAGACGGGGCGGCCCTGTTCCGCATCGGTGTCCAGGGGCGCGTGGCCCCTGATCTGGATCGTGAGCAGCTCATCGCGAGATTGCGCGGCCGATCCCTGGACGAGGCGCGCGCTATCCTGGAGGCGTGGGGCGGGCTGAACGGGCCGGTCGCGGTGGAGCTGTGGCCCGAGTGGGCGCCACGGGCGCTGCGGGTGCAGCTGCATGTTACGCTGACGGAGTGACCGTGCCGCGCGGGCGGAGCCTGGCAATCGATGTGGGCGAGCGCCGGATCGGGCTGGCGATCAGCGACGAGGAGGGGGTGTTGGCCACGCCGCTAGGGGTCCTGGAGCGTCGCGGGCTAGCTCAGGATGTGGCGCGGCTAGCCACCATCGCGCGCGAGCAGCGGGCTGAGCGCCTGGTCGTGGGGCTGCCGCGCACCCTCCGGGGCGAGATCGGCCCGCAGGCCCGCCGCGTGCAGCGCTGGGCCGAACAGGTGGCCCCAGCACTCGGGCTGCCGCTAGTGTACTGGGACGAGCGCTTCTCCACGCTGGAGGCCGCCGAGCGGCTCGCGCACCGGCGCCCGCGGCGCCGGCCGCCCCTGGATGCCGCTGCGGCCGCGGTGATCTTGCAGGACTATCTGGACCATACGCGATGAAGCAACTGTGCGGGATCGCGGCCGGCTTGCTGCTCTGCGCTCTCATCGCGGGCGCAGCCCTGTCGGTGTACGCGGTGGCCGGCCGCGTGCTGGGCCAGCTCCGCGATCAGATCGGGGGCATCGACGCCCCGGTGAGCGACGACCCGACCCCCGTCCTGTTCCGAGTCGAGCCGGGGCAAAGCGCGGCTGAGATCGGCCGCGCGCTGGAGGAGCAGGGGCTGATCCGCTCGGCACGGGTGTTCCGGATCCTGGTCGAGCGCGCGGGGGTCGGAGGCCAGCTCGCCGCGGGCGAGTACGAACTGCGGCGGTCGTGGTCGACCAGCGAGATCGTGGACGTGCTGGCCCGGGGCCGCGTGCGGCGGCCCGCGGGCCTCACTATCCCTGAGGGGTGGCGCGCGGAGGAGATCGCCTGGAAGCTCGACCAGCAACAGCCGGGCGCCGGCGCGCGTTTCTTGGAGATCGTCTACGAGACCGACGACTATCGGGCCACGCTGGGACTGGATGCTGGCAGCAGCTTGGAGGGCTTCCTGTTTCCGGACACCTACGAATGGCGCCCCGACCAGCCCGTGGACGTGCTGGTGAGCAAGATGGTGGCCCAGTTCCTGACACGGTTCGATCAAGGCTTGCGGGAGGCGGCGGCCGCGCGCGGGCTATCCCTGCGGGAGGTCGTCACGCTGGCCTCCATCGTGGAGCGTGAGGCCGCGGTTCCAGAGGAGCGCCCCCTCATCGCCGCGGTGTACTTGAACCGGCTGGCGCAGGGCATGCCCCTGCAAGCGGATCCCACGGTGCAGTACGCCGTCGCCGCCGCGCGGGTACCGGCACCGGGCAGCCTCTTGTGGAAGAGCGAGCTGTCTGCGGAGGACCTGGCCAAGCCCTCCCCCTACAATACCTACGCCCGCGCCGGCCTGCCTCCAGGGCCGATCTGCAACCCCGGGCTGGCCGCGCTGCGGGCGGTAGTGCAGCCCGCAGCGACCGATGCGCTGTACTTCGTCGCCCGCGGCGACGGCACACACGTGTTCGCCGAGAGTGCCGACGAGCACGCGCGCAACGTGCAACGCTACCAGCCGGCAGCGGGGGGCGTACCGTAAGTCGGAGCTGGGGACAGGCGGGATACGCCGCTAGCTCTCGTCCCCGCCGGGCCGCACGCGGATGGTTTGCTCATGACGGTACGTCACGAGGCCCGGCGGGGCGTTGGGAATGCGCCGCACGTGCTTGCGCGCCGTGTAGTCCACTAGGGCCTGGCTTTCTGTCCGGGCAGCACTGTGCGCGGCGGCCAGCCGCGCGGCTGCCTCCAGTACCGCCGGTGGCAGCGGCCGGCCAGCTGAGCGCACGATCACATGGCTGCCGGGCACGCCCCGGGCGTGGAGCCACAGGTCGTCAGGGCCGGCCAGTTCGAAAGTGACGCGCTCGTTGCCGACCGCGCTGGTGCCGACGAGCACCTCGTATCCGTCGAGCTGCAGCCGGCGTATCCCACCGCGCGGGGCTGCACGTCCACGCTTGGTATCGGCCTTGTTCGGCGCCAACAGGCCATGGGCCACTAGCTCGCGGCGAAGTTGCTCGAGGGTCGCCGAGTCGTCGGCGAGCTCGACCTGCGCCTGCATCTCTGCGAGATAGCGAAGCTCCAGCTCCACTTCCTCGATCACTCCCGGGACGACGCGCATGGCATCGCGCGCGCGTGTGTAGGCCTCGAAGTACGCCTGGGCATTCTCCAGGGGGCTGCGCGCGGGGTCGAGCGCGATAGTGCGCCCCGCGAACGTCAAGGTCGTCTGCCCCGGGGCAATGGCGTGGAGTTCCGCGAGGATCGCCTCGCCCGCGGTGCGCAGGGCGTCGGCGTTGGCCGCCTCGGCGAGGGCGCGCTGCAGGGCCGACCGCCTGCGCTCTTCCTGTTCGCGTCGCGCCGCGATCGCCTGCAGCAGCGGCGCGCGCTGCAAGGCGTGGCGTACAGGCGGCCGGGGACTAGCATACAGGATCTCGAAGGCCTCGCTGATGCTCGGCACCGGCCGGAGCGCCGCGGGCGGGAATTGGCGGGGGCGATACGGCGTGACGTCGATGGGCTGGTCGTCGCGCAGGATCAGATGCGGCTCCCACTGGCCGGTGTCCAGTGGGGCGAACAGCTCGCGCGCCGCGGCCAACAGGGCCGACCAGGGCAGGGGGGTGGCCAGCGGGGCGCGGCGCTGGCCCGTCGCACGATACGCTAGCTCCTCGGCGGCTAGCGGGCTTAGCCCCGCCAAGTGCGCTGCCAGGAACTGGGCCAGCGAGCGCGAGCCGTGCTCTGCGGCCGCGCGCGGCTCTAGCACGGCGTAGGAGGCGGCCTGTCGGGGATCGAGCCACTCACCGCGCGGCGGCGGAGTGTAGCGCAAGTGGGGCAGCAAGGGACGGGCCGGGTTGAGCTGGGGTGGCACGCGCTTGAGGGCATCGAGGATCGTGCCGTCCTGGTCTACCAACACGAAATTGCTGCGGCGCCCCATCACCTCCAACACGAGGCTGACCCCATACGGTTGGCCGCGCTCATCGCGGTGCAGGAAGCGCAGCTCCAGCACGCGCTCCAAGGGGGGCTGGTGGAGCGCCGCCAGGCGCGCGCCGCGGACGTGCTTGCGCAGCAGCAGGAGCAGCGGCGTAACCTGCGCCGTCTCGCGCGCGGGCGGCACGCGCAGCAGATGGACCCGCGCGCTGTCGGGGCGTGCCGTGGCCAGCAGCCAGTGGCGCTCGCGGTGGGCGTACAGCTCGAGGGCCACGGTCTGCTCGTCGATGAGGAGCACCTTCTGCACGCGCCCGTCGAGCACGCGGGCGCGCAGCTCGGCATGGACCGCATGCAGCGCGAGGGCATCGAACGGCATCTCGCCCTCCCGTGGCGACGCCGAAACGGCGCGCGGACGCCAGGAACCTCGCGGGTATGCTACCCTTAGGCTAATCGCAACCGCGCGGGCGCGTCAGCCTCGCATCGGGGCGCGCTCCCTGCCGGGCGACCGCTTGGACGGGAGCGATGGGCGTCGAGCTGGTCCCCATCGGGTTCAACAACATCGTGGCCATGAATCGCGTGCTGGCGATCCTCAATCCGGACTCGCAGCCCGTGCGCCGAATGATCCAGGAGGGGCGCAAGAGCGAGCGGGTGATCGATGCCACCCTTGGGCGCCGGACGAAGGCGGTGCTGCTCCTCGACAGCGGCCATCTGGTGCTGGCAGCCTTGCAGCCACAGACTATCGCGGGTCGGTTCGACCAGCACCGAGGCCTAGAGCATGCTTAATCCTCGGCCGCCCCACGCCGGCCTGGTGTTCGTCCTCTCCGGCCCGTCGGGCGTGGGCAAAGACTCGGTGATGGATTGCCTGCGACGCGAGCCGCTGGACCTGCACTTCTGCGTCACGGCCACCACCCGGGCACGCCGACAGACCGAAGTCCACGGCGTGAACCACTATTTCGTGACCGACGACGAGTTCCAGGCCATGATCGCGGCCGGCGAGCTGCTGGAGTGGGCGCGCGTCCACGAACACTACTACGGCGTGCCGCTGTCGGAGGTGCGCCGCGCGTTCGCCCAGCAGCGCGATGTGTTCATGCGGATCGATGTCCAGGGGGCGGCCACAGTGCGGGCGCGGCTGCCGCAGAGCGTGCTCATCTTCCTGGCGCCGGGGCGGCTGGAGGATCTAGCGCCGCGCCTGAAGAACCGTGGCACGGAGACGCCCGAGGAGATGGCGCTGCGCCTGGCGAACGCCCGCTGCGAGATGGAGGCACTGCCGCGGTTCGACTACGTGGTGGTCAACCAGCAGGGGCGCCTCGAAGAGTCCGTGGCCCGCGTGCGCGCCATCATCCTGGCCGAGCGGGCGCGCGTGAGGCCGCGCTGGGTGACACTCTGAGCGACGTGGGCCTGCCGCTCGTCGAAGTAGCACTTCATGCGACCGCGGCGCGGGTCGAGCGCCCCCTGACCTACGCGGTGCCGCCCGATTGTCCGGTCGTGCCCGGCCAGCTCGTGTGGGTGCCCTTGGCGACTCGCACCGTCACCGGCGTCGTGCTCCGGCCTGGCACCGAGCGGTCGGCCGCGGTCCGGCCGCTGTTGGGCGCCTTAAGCCCCGGGCCGCTGCTCACGAAATGGCAGCTGGCGCTTGCCGAGTGGCTGGCCGCACGCTACGCCTGTGGTATCGGCGCGGCCGTGGCCGGGTTCCTACCACCGACCGCGCGAGCGCCATTGCGGCTGGCCGTGACGGAACGCATCGCCGGCTGGTCGGAGGGCAAACAGCTGCTCTCGCTGTTGGGACGCCGTCGCTACCTGCCGCTGAGCGAGGCCGTGAGCGAACTGGGCGTCGAGGCGGTCGCGCGCGCGTTGCGCGCGGGGGTGCTAGAGGCGGCGCTCGACGTGCCGCCGCGGGCAATGAGCTGCGCGGTTCAGGAGATCCCGCCGCCCCGCTCTACCCTCACGGCGGCGCAGCGGGCGGTGTTTGCCGAGCTGCGCGCCGCGATCGATGCGAGCGCGGGCCAGGGCTTTCTCCTCCATGGCGTTACGGGTAGTGGCAAGACGCACGTCTATCTGCACGCGGTGCGGCACGCGGTAGCCCAGGGGCGGCAAGCACTGGTGCTGGTCAGCGACCTCAGCCTGGTGCCGGCGGCCGCGCGCCACTACGAAGCCTGGTTCCCCGGCTTGGTCGCCATCGTACACAGCGATCTGTCGCCCTCGGAGCAGCGCGCAGCGTGGGCGCGGATCGCCAGCGGCGCGGCGCGGGTCGTGCTCGGCGCGCGCTCGGCCCTGTTCGCGCCGCTGGTCGCTCTGGGCCTCATCATTGTGGACGAGGAGCACGAGCCGGCGTACAAGCAACAGGACCTGGCGCCCTGCTATCACGCGCGCGAGATGGCCCTGCGCCTGGGCACGTTGGTCGGGGCCCCGGTGGTGCTCGGCAGCGCCACTCCCGATGTCGGCACCTATGCGCGAGCGCTCGGGGGCGAGCTGCGGCTGCTATCGCTGCCGGGGCGGTACGAGCCTCGGGCAGACGAGCCCGGCCGACAGCTGCCGACCGTGGAGGTCGTCGATCTCCGGGCCGAACTGGCGGCCGGCCACACCAGCATATTCAGCCGTCCGCTGTTGCAGGCGCTGAGCCGCACGCTCGACACCGGCGACCAGGCGATCCTCTATCTGAACCGGCGGGGCACCGCGACCTGTGTGGTCTGCCGGGATTGCGGCCATACGGTGAGCTGCCGGGACTGCGAGCTGCCGATGATCTATCACGGTGACCTAGGCCTTCTGCTGTGTCACCACTGCGACCGCCGGCGTCAGGCGCCCGTGCGCTGCCCGGCCTGCGCGGGATCGCGCATCCGCTATCTGGGCACCGGCACCCAGCGAGTCGAAGAGGAAGTCCGACGCCACTTTCCCGGCGCGCGGCTGCTCCGTTGGGACCGCGATACCGCGGACCACCGTGGCGCCCATGAGCGGATCTGGGCTGCGTTCAACGCCGGTGCGGCCGACATCCTGATTGGCACGCAGATGGTCGCTAAGGGGCTCGACTTCCCGCGAGTCACCCTGGTGGGTGTGGTGCTGGCCGACGCGGGGCTGTTCCTGCCCGACTTCCGCGCTGCCGAGCGCGCCTTCCAGCTCCTGACGCAGGTCGCCGGTCGTGCCGGTCGAGGACCGCGCTCCGGGCAGGTGGTCATCCAAACGTATGCGCCCGGGCACTACGCCATCCAGGCTGCCTGTCGGCACGATTACGCCGCCTTCGCGTCCCGCGAGTTGGCGTTCCGTGCCGAGCACGGCTACCCGCCCTACCGCCGCATGGCGCGCCTACTGTACACCGATGTCGAGGAGGCGCGCTGCTGGCGTCAGCTGGGGCGCGTGCTGCGTGAGCTGCGGACTCGGGCGGCGCACGCGGGCGCGGGGGACGTGCAGTTCATCGGACCGGCGCCCGCGTTCTTGCGCCGGCTGCGCGGGCGCTACCGTTGGCAGCTCCTGATCGCGGCTGAGTCCCCGGAGCGCTTGCTGGCCAACTACCCACTACCCAAGGGCTGGACCGTGGACGTGGACCCCGTGAGCACGCTGTAGCCCGCGCGACGGAGGGACGAATGGGTGGGCGGCTCGTCTTGGTCATCGGCGGCGTGCGCAGCGGGAAGTCGCGCTTCGCCGAGCGCCTCGCCGCAAGCTGGTCGCCGCGGGTGCTGTACATCGCAACGGCCCGGCCGACAGATCCGGAGCTGGCGGCGCGGGTGGCCGCCCACCGCGCGCGCCGCCCCTCGAGCTGGAGCACGAGCGAGGAGCCGCTGGAGCCGGCCCGGGCGATCGCCGCCGCGTCCGGCGAGATGGTGGTGCTGCTGGACTCGCTGACGCTACTAGTCGCCAACGCGCTGACCCACGAGCCCCCGCTGGCCGCGCCCGCCGCGCATGTCGAGCGCGTCGTCCGCGACCTGATCGAGCGGGGACGCGCCGAGCAGCGGCGGCTGATCGTGGTGACCGACGAGGTGGGACAGGGCGGCGTGGCGCTTAGCCCGCTGGGGCGCCGCTTCGCCGACTTGCTTGGGGACGCGAACCAGGCGCTGGCCGCGGCTGCGGACCATGTGTACTACTTGCTGGCGGGGCTGGCCGTCGATTGGCGCGCCCTGGCGGCGGCAAGCGGCGATATCGTGTGAGGGAAAAGGCGCCGGCCGCGGTGTGTCGCCAGATGCTTGCCCCTCGGATAGGCCAGTGCTAGACTTCTAGCGGGCACAGCCGCGCTGATCCGCGTTCCAGCGTCGCGGGAAGCGGCACCAGCCTGCTTCCTCGGAGGTCCGTGCGCGGCCGGAGGCGTGCGTGAATTCAGTCCTGGTCCTGAATCAGAACTACGAACCCCTCAATGTGTGTCACGCGCGTCGCGCCATCGTCCTCCTTGATCGAGGAAAAGCCGAGGTTCTCGAACACTGGCCGGGCGTGATCCGTACGCCCACGCGGGAGTTTCCTCGCCCCTCGGTGATTCGCCTGGTTCAGTTGGTCAAGCGGCCGCGCCCGCGGGTGCGGCTGACGCGCCGCGAGGTGTTCCTGCGCGACAACTACACCTGCCAGTACTGCGGGGTGCGTACCAAGGACTTGACCCTGGACCACCTGATTCCGCGCCACCGCGGCGGCCGCCACGTGTGGGACAACCTGGTCAGCGCCTGCCGCCAGTGCAACCACCGTAAGGGGGGCAAGACGCCTGAAGAGGCGCGCATGCCGCTACGCCGGCAGCCGTTCGAGCCCCGGGCGAGTAGCTACTACCTCTTCTACCAATACCTCGACGGGCACAGCGAGTGGCGCAAGTTCCTCGCGGGCTGGGAGCAGGAAAAGGCCGGCTGACGGCGCCTACGCCTGGAGCAGCAAGTCTCGTAGCCGTCCCTCGTTGGCCGAGGTCGTCAGCGCGATCACCTCGTCGCCCGCGGCCAATCGGGTCTCACCGTTCGGGAAAATGGGCTGGCCGCCGCGAATCACCACGCTGATGGTGCAATCGCGCGGCAGGCCGAGGTCGCGAATGGGCCGGCCCACCACGGGCGAGTTCGGCGGAAGGATCGCCTCCACCACCTCCACGTCGGCGTGGCGCAGCCGGAGCAGTGGTACCACGGCGTGAACTGGCAGCTCCTGTTCGAGCTGGCTCAGGATCACGTCGGTGCTGCTCACCGTGGCGTCGATGCCGAGCAAGCGGAACACGGCGGCGTTCTTCGGGTTGTTGATCCGGGCGATGGTGCGCGCCGCCTTGAAGCGCAGCTTGGCCACCTGGCAAATAACCAGGTTGTCCTCGTCGTCACCTGTAACGGCGACGATCACATCGGCGCGGCTCGCGCCCGCCTCCGCGAGGACGGACGCCTCGGCAGCGTCGCCGTTGAGGACAACCGTGCCTAGCTCTTCAGCGATGTAGTTGCAGCGCTTGGGATCCTTCTCGATGACCAGCACCTCCTCGCCGCGCTCCGCGAGCTCCTTGGCGAGATAGAACCCGACCTTTCCGCCGCCGGCCACGATGGCGTACATCCGCTATTCCTCCGCAACTGACTCCGCCAGGAGCGCTTGCAAGAGTGCCTCGGCCCCGAGGACCGTGGGCGAGATGGCGTGGAGGCCAAGGGCCGAATACGTATCCTGGCGGATCGGATCGTAGATACGCGTGACCACGCGCGGCACGTGGAACAGATACTTGGCCATCTGGGCGGCCATGATGTTGCGGTTGTCGCCCTGGGTGACCGCAGCGAAGGCGTCGGCGCGTTCGATCCCCGCGCGGCGCAGCACGTCCTGATCGATGCCGTTGCCGACCATGGTGCGCCCTTTGAAGTCGGAGCCGAGCCGCCAGAAGGCATGGCTGTTGACATCGAGCACCAGCACCTCGTGGCCGGCATCCGACAGCAGACGCGCCAGGCGGGCGCCGACGCGGCCGCAGCCCATGATGATGACGTACATTTCGTCTGGCTACTCCTTCAGCGGACGACAAATGCGAGGGTGGTCACGGGACGGAAGCGATGGTGCCGTGTTGCCCCAGCGCCGCTGCGCACGTGGCGCGAGTGAAGTACGCATTCGCTGTTCTGGCACCTGCTCCTGGCGCTGCCCGGCGCTCGGGGCCTCACGGTGCGGAGACAGCCTCGCGCCGGGCGGGACAGCACGATGTGGCAAGCTACTTAGTGTAGCGCCCCGCGCCGTGGGTGTCAAACCAGCCGTTGCGGACGGCTCGAACCGGCGTGTACAATTCTCCTAGCGAGAACCGCGGCCTGCCTGGGGGAGCGGCGAGTGTCCGCGTGAGCTGAGGAAGAAGGGATGGAGCGCGGCACCTGGACGGTGAAGACGGGTCTGGCGCAGATGCTCAAGGGGGGCGTCATCATGGACGTGGTGACGCCCGAGCAGGCCAAGATTGCGGAGGAAGCGGGCGCTTGCGCGGTGATGGCGCTGGAGCGTGTGCCCGCTGATATCCGCGCCGCTGGTGGGGTGGCCCGCATGGCCGACCCCGAGGTGATCGTGCGCATCATGGAGGCCGTGTCGATTCCGGTGATGGCCAAGTGCCGGATCGGCCACTTCGTGGAGGCGCAGATTCTCGAGGCGCTGGGCGTCGACTATATCGACGAGAGCGAGGTGCTGACCCCGGCGGACGAGCAGCATCACGTGGACAAGCACGCCTTCACCGTCCCGTTCGTGTGCGGCGCGCGCGATCTTGGCGAGGCACTGCGCCGTATCGCCGAGGGCGCGGCGATGATCCGCACCAAGGGCGAGGCTGGCACAGGCAACGTCGTCGAGGCCGTCCGCCACATGCGCGCGGTGCAAGATGGCATCCGGCGCCTGGGGGCGCTGCCGCGCGAGGAGCTGATGGCCGCCGCCAAGGAACTGGGCGCGCCGTATGAGTTGGTGGTGCAGGTCGCGGAGCAGAAGGCGCTGCCGGTGGTGAACTTCGCGGCCGGGGGCGTTGCCACCCCCGCTGATGCCGCGTTGATGATGCAGCTCGGGGCGGACGGGGTGTTCGTCGGCTCGGGTATCTTCAAGTCCGAGAACCCGGCGGCGCGCGCCCGCGCGATCGTACGGGCGGTCACGCACTTCCGCGATCCGCAGGTGCTCGCGGAGGTGTCGCGAGGACTGGGCGAGGCGATGCCGGGCCTCGAGTTGAGCACGCTGCGCCGCGAAGAGCTGCTGGCCTCCCGCGGCTGGTGAGATGCAGCGGATCGGGATTCTCGCGCTCCAGGGCGACTTCCGGGAGCATGCGCGTGCCATTGCCCGTCTGGGGGCCGAGCCGGTGGAGGTGCGTTTGCCCGACCAGCTCGCGGACCTCGCCGGACTCATCCTCCCGGGGGGTGAGAGCACGACGATGCGGCGCCTCCTGGCCGACTACGCGCTGTTGGAGCCGCTGCGCGAACGGCTGGCCGCCGGGCTCCCCGTCTTGGGCACCTGCGCCGGTGCCATCTTGCTGGCGCGGGAGATCGCTGGCGAGGGGCCGTCGCCCCTGGGCGGTATCGACATCGTGGTGAGCCGCAACGCCTACGGCCGACAGGTGGATAGCTTCGAGGCGGACGTGGAGGTCCCGGCGCTCGGCAAGCCGCCCCTCCACGCCGTGTTCATCCGCGCGCCGCGCATCGTGGAAATTGGTCCGGGCGTGGAGCCGTTGGCGCGGCTGGGCAACGGCGAAGTCGTCGCCGCGCGGCAGGGAGCGCGGCTGGCGCTGACGTTCCATCCCGAGCTTACGGACGACTTGCGCCTCCATCAGTACTTCCTACGGCAGATCGTCGGACGGGACAACGCTTCGGGCGCTGCATGACGGCGAAGAGAGCGGTTCGCTCGCTCAAGCCCACGCATCTGGTGGCGCTGCGCGCCTTTGACAGCCGTCCGAGCTGTGTCCAGGTGACCGCTCCCTCGTGGCCCCGCAGTACCGACGCGGATGCCCGCTTGTCGCTGTGGAGTCTGCTCTCCCACTCGGTCGCGCATCAAGCTGGGCGTCGCCGTGCCTGGGTGTACGTCGATGAGGGCGGCGTGAACGGGGTGCTGGTTGGCCGCGTGCGCAGCCACGGTTTGGTCTGGGATGTCCGGCATCTCTGGGCGGACAACGGCCGTGAGGAGGTAGTCGCGGCGCTGCTGCAGCGCATCTGTGATGATGCGCTCCAGCGGGGCGCGCGGCGCATCTTCCTGGAGCTGCCGCGTGATGCGCCGCACCTCCTGGTAGCCCGACGCGTGGGGTTCCAGCAGTACACCGAGGCGGCGCTGCTGGTGCACCCGCCGCTGGATGGGCCGAGTCCCTCGTCCTGGCGGCCACGCCCGCGGGCGCGCGGCGACGAGCAGGCGCTGTTCCAGCTATATACGGCCGCCGTTCCAGCCCCGGCCCGCGCGGCGGAAGCGATGACGCTAGAGGAATGGGCCGCGCTGCACAAGGGCGTGCGCCGCTGGTCACCACGGCAGCTAGCCGGGCGGCGCCAGTTCGTGTGGGATGGGCCGGAGGGCGCGGTTGCCTGGCTCGAGGTTGCCGAGAGCGGCCGCAGTCAGCACCTGGAATGGCTTGTGCATCCCGCTTATGAGAGGCGTTGCGACGAGGTCGTCGCCGGAGGGTTGAGTTATGCACAACCGCGCCTGCGGCTATATGCGACATGTCGGGCGTACCAGCCCGGGCTGCGGACCGCGTTGGAGCGCGCGGGGTTTGAACCCGTGACGGAGTGTGCCGTTCTCGTGTGTCAGTTAGCTGTGCGGGTGCCCGATCGGGCGTTGGCAGTCGCCGCGGTGCGGTCGACGATTGGAGGGTGACGATTAGCCAGGTGATGAAGATGGCGCAGACTACTCAGCCGTTGGTGCAGCCGCAGATCGTCTCAGATGATCTGAACGCGTTGCTGGCCGTGCTCCCATCGCGGATCAGCGAGCCGTTGCGCCGCGACCCCGAGCGCTTCGCCCTGCTGGAGGTCATCCTCGACCTGGGGCGCCTGCCCGAGGCGCGCTACCCGGGGCGGGAAGTCACCCTCAGCGACCTTCCGGTCACACAGGAGGACATCGATTTCGTGGTCGGCCGGATTGGGGCCTTCGGCGCCGACAACCGCGCCGGCATCGAGCGCACCCTCCACCGTATCTCGGCGATTCGCAATCGCTCCGGCCGCATCGTCGGCCTCACCGCGCGTGTCGGCCGAGCGGTGTTCGGCACCATCGACATCATCCGCGACATCGTCGAGGGCGGGCGCAGCATCCTGCTCCTCGGGCGCCCGGGCGTGGGCAAGACGACGATGCTGCGCGAGACGGCCCGCGTCCTCGCCGATGACATGCGCAAGCGCGTGATCGTGGTCGATACCTCGAACGAGATCGCGGGCGATGGGGACATCCCACACCCGGGCATCGGGCGCGCGCGCCGCATGCAAGTGGCCACCCCGACCGAGCAGCACAGCGTGATGATCGAGGCGGTGGAGAACCACATGCCCGAGGTCATCGTGATCGATGAGATCGGCACCGAGCTGGAGGCGGCGGCCGCGCGCACGATCGCCGAGCGTGGTGTGCAACTCGTGGCCACCGCCCACGGCAATACGCTGGAAAACTTGATGCTCAACCCCACGCTGGCCGACCTGATCGGCGGGATCCAAACTGTCACGCTGGGGGATGAGGAGGCGCGACGCCGCGGCACCCAGAAGTCGATCCTGGAGCGCAAGGCGCCGCCGACGTTCGACGTGGTGGTCGAGATCCAGCAGTGGGACCGTGTGGTGGTGCACGAGAACGTGGCCGACGTGGTCGATGCCATGCTGCGGGGCCAGACGCCGGCGGCCGTCATCCGCTATCGCGAGAGCGACGGCAGCGTGCACGAGGAGCGCGCACCGGCGAGTCGGCCCGTGCCCCCAAGTCTCGTCGCCCTGGGCAGTCCCGGCAGCAACGGGGCCCGGGCTCTGAGCCGGCCCGCCGCGGCGGTGCCGAGCAGGGCCCCCCGACGGGTGATGCAGATCTATCCCTTCGGGGTCAACCGGGCCCGCCTACAGCACGCGATCCGTGCCCTGCAGCTTCCGGCTACGCTGGCCTCGGATCTCGACTCCGCGGACGCGGTGATCACGGTCAAGAACTACTATCGCCGCAAGCCGCAGCCGTTGCGCGATGCCGAGGCGAGCGGCACGCCGATCTTCGTCCTACGCAGCAACACCGAGGCCCAGATGGAGGAGGCCCTGCTGAAGCTGGTGCCCGGTGCCCGTGTGGCGCGGTCGGAGAGCACCGCGGCACTGGAGGAAGCCGAGATCGCCATCCAGAGCGTGCTGGAGAACGCCGGTCCGGTCGATCTCTCGCCACAGAACTCGTACATCCGGCGCCTCCAGCACCAACTCGCCGAGCGCTATAACCTGGCGTCGCTGAGCACGGGCCGCGAACCGTACCGCCGCGTACGCATCTACAAGCCTGATTGAGGCCGAAGGGGGGCGCGTGGGGCTGTTCGTCACCATTGAGGGCCCAGAAGGCGCGGGCAAGAGTACCCAGGTCGCGCTTCTGGACCACGCCCTGGCTGGCGCCGGCTACGTCGTCTGCCAGGTGCGTGAGCCGGGCGACACGCCGTTGGGCGATCACCTGCGGGAGTTGCTCCTTGCGCCTAGCACGGTGGTGTCCCCGCGCGCCGAGGCCCTGCTGTACTGCGCGGCGCGCGCCGAGCTGGTCGAGAACGTGATCCGCCCCGCGCTCGCCAGTGGCGCGGTGGTCATCGCCGATCGCTACGCGGACTCCACCCTGGCGTACCAGGGCGCCGGACGCGGGCTGCCGCTCGACGCTCTCACCGCCGTGGTCCAGTTCGCTATCGCCGGCTGCCGCCCGGACCTGACCATTCTGCTCGACCTGCCAGTAGAGGATGGGCTGGCGCGCAAGGAAGCGGCCACCGCGCTCCGCCCCGCGGAGTGGACCCGCTTCGAACGGGAGACCGTTGCCTTCCACGAGCGGGTCCGGGCGGGCTATCGACGACTGGCCGCTGCGGAACCCGGTCGCTGGCTAGTGCTCGACGCGCGCGCTCCCGCGGAGGCCCTGCACGCTACGATTTGGGGAGCGGTGCAACGACGCCTGTCCCGGGGGGGCTAGCCTCGGCCACATGGCGCTGTGGTACACTTTCCCTTGACCAGGTAGCGATGAGAACTGCTCATGGCGGCGTGCGGTGCTAGCGGGAGGTGGGCATCGGCGATGCCTGAGCAGGGACACGGGCACGTCTAGAGGGGCGGCCCGGGTTGACGCTGCTCCCCCTGGTGCCCACCCTGGAACGTGTGGTGGTAACTCCTCTGAAGGCGTTCAGTGAGCCGGTCCAGGACATGACGAGGGAAGGATCGCTTGGCCAAGTATATCTTTGTTAGCGGCGGCGTAGTTTCCTCGATCGGCAAAGGGATAACCGTCGCGTCGATCGGACGCTTGCTCAAGAGCCGAGGCCTCTCCGTCTCTGTCATCAAGCTCGACCCCTACATCAACGTCGATCCCGGCACCATGAACCCCTATCAGCATGGGGAGGTCTTCGTCACGGACGACGGTGCCGAGACCGATCTCGATCTCGGCCATTACGAGCGATTCATCGACGCCAATCTGACACGAGCGAGCAGCGTAACGACAGGGCAGGTCTATTCGGCCGTCATCGCCCAGGAGCGACGCGGCGACTTCCTGGGCGGCACGATCCAAGTCATCCCGCATATCACTAATGAGATCAAGAACCGCTTGCGGCGGATCGAGCGCCAGTCGGCCGCCGATGTGATCATCGTCGAAGTGGGCGGCACGGTCGGGGACATTGAATGCTTGCCGTTCCTCGAGGCCTCCCGGCAAATGCACCTCGATCTGGGCCGGGTCAACATGCTGTACATCCACCTGACGTTGCTGCCCTATATCGGTGCGGCCAAGGAACTGAAAACCAAACCGACCCAGCACAGCGTCAAGGAGCTGCGCAGCATCGGCATTCAACCCGACGTGATCGTCTGTCGCTCCGATTATCCGGTGAGCCGCGATATCCGCGACAAGATCGCGTTGTTCTGCGATGTTGAGCCCCGCGCGGTAATCCCGTTGCTCACGGTGCCCACCATTTACGAGGTCCCGCTCATTCTGGAGCAGGAGGGCCTGGGTGACTTCATCGTGGAGCGGCTGGGGCTGCCCGCCAATCCGCCCGACCTGGCCGACTGGCGCGAGTTGGTCGCGCGCGCGAAGGAGCCGACCGAGGAAGTGGTGGTGGGGCTAGTCGGCAAGTACGTGGGCCTCCACGACGCGTATCTGAGCGTGATCGAGGCGCTGCGCCATGCCGCGTGGTACCACGGCCGTCAAGTTCGCATCGAGTGGATCGACTCGCTGGAGCTAGAGCAGGGCGATCCAACCCCCCGGCTGGAGGCGCTCGACGGCATCATCGTGCCAGGCGGTTTCGGCAATCGCGGCATCGAGGGAATGATCCGTGCTGCTCGCTACGCCCGCCAGCATGGCGTGCCGTACTTCGGCCTGTGCCTCGGCATGCAGATCCTCTGCATCGAGTTCGCACGCTGGGCGCTGGGAACGGACGATGCTCACAGCACGGAGTTCAATGCGTTCACCCAGCATCCGGTGATCGACCTGCTGCCCGAGCAGCGCGACCTGGCCGACAAGGGTGGGACGATGCGCCTCGGGATGTACGCCTGCTGTTTGCAGCCGAACACGCTGGCGCGGGCGGCCTACAACGAGCCGGTGGTATTCGAGCGGCACCGCCACCGCTACGAGTTCAACAACGATTACCGCGAGCGACTGGGCGCCCGTGGGCTGCGGTTCAGCGGGCTGTCGCCCGATGGGCGGCTGGTAGAGGTCGTCGAGGTGGCGGGCCATCCTTGGATGCTCGGCACGCAGTACCATCCCGAGTTCAAGTCCCGGCCCAATCGGCCGCATCCCTTGTTCCGCGACTTCCTGGGCGCGGTGGTCACTTACGCCAACGCGCGGGCCACGCCAGCGGTCGAGCGAGCGGCCCAGGGCGCTGCCGCCGTGTCGGTGCTCATGTCATCGAGAGTCCCTGCTACTGGAGAGGCCGGACCGGCCCTTGGTTAGGACCCCACCGTGCGTGTCGCGGTCCTCAGCGACATCCACAGCAACCTGGCCGCGCTCGAGGCGGTGTTAGCCGACGCCGGCGCCGTGGATGCGGTGTGGTGCCTCGGCGATGTGGTCGGTTACGGCCCCGACCCGAACGAATGCATCGAGCGGCTGCGGGAGTTGCATGCCGTCTGTATCGTGGGCAATCACGATCTGGCGGCCGTGGGGCGCGCGCCGCTTGTCGACTTTCACGCCGAGGCCGCCGCAGCGGCACGGTGGACCCGCCGGCAACTCACGCCGGAGAACCGCGAGTGGCTCATGACGCGCCCGGAGCGGGTCGTTTTGGCCGACCAGCACGCGACGCTGGTCCACGGTAGCCCGCGCGACCCGATCTGGGAGTACGTCCTCAACACCCAGATCGCCGCGGGCAACTTGCCGTACTTCGACACGCTGTTGTGCTTGATCGGCCACACCCACCTCCCGTCGTCGTTTCAAGAGCTAGCAGGCGGTCGCATCGAAGTCACGCTCCGCGAGGCGGGGAGCTGCGTACGCCTCAGCGAGGGGCGCCTCATCGCCAATCCGGGAAGTGTCGGGCAGCCACGCGACGGCAACCCCGCTGCCTCCTACCTCCTCTATGAGCCGGAGCAGGGGACGCTCGTCTGGCGGCGCGCGCCGTACCCTGTGGAGAGCACACAGCGCAAGATGCTGGCGGCTGGGCTCCCGCCTCGCCTCGCCCGGCGGCTCGCCGAGGGCTGGTAGCGCTCGCTAGGAGCGCGCCTCGCGCCAGCGACCCGCACATCGCCCGCACCAGGTGCCGAGATGGCGGGCGGGTTGGACCACCAGGGCCCGGGTGTGCTGACGGAGCTGGCGGCGCAGGGGCACAGGGGCCAAGGCCTCGCCCCAGCGCGGCTGCACCGTTCCCGCGCGCAAGGCCTGGGCGAAGTCCAGGACGGAGCGCCCGGGAAACTCCAGCACTACCTGGTACAGATGCTCGAGGTGGTGTGCGTCGCTGCCGCCGACTGGGACCAGCAGCGAGTCCCCCAGATCACGGGCCAGGCTCTCGGCAGCCCGCCGGGCGCCCGGGATGGGGGTCAGTAGCTCGTAGCCCGTGATTCCCAGATCGGCGGCCAGACGGCGGAGGCGCCGGCGCCCGAGCCCGATCCAGAAGGCATCGACGTGCGGGACGACGATCAAGCCGCCTGCGGCGCGGATCGCCGCCGCCGCCTCGGCCAGCGGCAGGAATTTCGGCCAGGGTAGCGTGGGGAAGGGAGGCTCGGGGATCAGGGCGAGCAAGTGCTTGAAGCCCCAGGTCGTGACCTCGCAGCCCCAGAGGGGCTGGACACGGCTCTGGGGATGGCGCGCCTTCCACGCCAGGGCGTCGGCGTACGCCTGCACGTTGTCGTGGTCGGCGAAGCCGACGATGTCGATATCGGACTGATGCTCGACATGGTCGAGGATTTCGTCAACGGTGGCCAGGCCGTCGCTGTGCGTCGTGTGGATGTGGAGGATCGCTTTGCCCACGGTTGCTCCGGCGCGTTACCCGCCGAGGGGAATCGGGACTGGATGCAGCGCGGCCTGGCGCGCGGGGAACCACGGCTACCCCGCGCCGAACCGCCGTTCCATGCTAGCGTCCCAGCCGCGTGGCGAGCAATCAAACGCCTGTTCGGTACGCCTCTTAGGCCGAGCGATTGCAGACGACCTCGGCGAGCAGGACGGCGTTGGGGATGAGGACTAGCACTCCCTCCTCCGTGCGCAGGCTGGTGGTGCGTATCCCCACATCGACGACGCGCCCGCGGATGTCCTTCACGGTGATCTCGTCGCCGATCCGAAACGGCCGCTCGAACAACAGGTACACACCCGCGAAGAAGTTGCGGAGCACGTCCTGCAACGCGAGTGTGATCGCCAACCCGGCCACGCCCACCGCTGCCAGGAGGGTCGCCGTGCTAATGCCGACGATGTCGAGCGCCCAGATCACCCCGACCCCGAGCGCTCCCAAGTACACGACGCGGCCCAGGAGCAACTGCAGGTTGGGATCGAGGGCCGCAGGCGCACAGGCCCGGTGGAACCACTGGCGCAGCAGGTTCGCCACCCGCCACACCACCAACAAGATGACCAGGCCCGCCACCGCGCGGAGCGCGAGAGGCAACGCGACGTCCGCGAGGAAAGTTAGGAGAGCCGCGCGCGCCTCGTCCATAGGCGCCGCGTGCGGCGGCTAGTTCTTCTCCCCGGCCTGCTGCTGGCCGAGCAACACCTTCGCCTCCTCGCCGACACCCTCGGCGACGCAGTCGCAGTAAGTCGAGTACAGGCTCTTGTTCAGTAGCTTGTACTTCCAGTGGCTAGGATCTAGGGAGGCCAGCTCTTCCTTGCGCCGGCGGACAAGGTAGGACAGCCTCATCAGGAAAAACAGCTGCAGGGCAGTGTACGACTTCAGCCCGCTGGCGCCCGCGGCCGCCCCCAGATTCGGGTTTCCTGATTCGGTCTGGCTCATGGGACTCCTCACCGAGCGGACTCCGCGCCAGTCCCACTGGCGGGGCCGCTCCTGCTTGGCGGTATTTTACCACAGGCGGTTGCGCTGCAAGCCAGCCTTTCCCTCGCCCGCCAGCGGCCGCGCCGGTGCTATAACTTAGCTGCGCCACATCGTCTCCTCGGTCTCCTGGCTCCAGGCGGCCCGCGCCGAATCTGCTGAGGACGAGGGTGGGAGGATCATGACAGCACTCAACAATCTGTACGGGAGCCGCGCCACGCTCGACACCCCTGCTGGCCCGGTCACCTACTACCGCCTGGAGGCCCTGGCGGCGCAAGGCCTGGCGGACCTCGACCGGCTCCCCTGCACGGTCAAGATCATCCTGGAAAGCCTGCTGCGCAACTTCGACGGCCGTGCCGTCACCGAAGAGCACGTCCAGGCGCTCGCGCGCTGGGCCCCCGCCCGGCCGAGCGACAGCGAGCTGCCGTTCATGCCCGCGCGGGTCGTCCTCCAGGACTTCACCGGCGTGCCGGCCGTGGTCGACCTGGCTGCCATGCGCTCCGCCGTGGCGCGGCTGGGTGGCGATCCCCGTCGCATCAACCCCCTCGTGCCCGTCGACCTGGTGATCGACCACTCGGTGCAGGTCGACTACCAGGGCTCGGCCGAGGCGTTCGCGCTCAACGTCGCCCGCGAGTACGAGCGCAACGGCGAGCGCTACGCGCTGCTGCGCTGGGCCCAGGAGGCCTTCGACAACTTCCGCGTGGTCCCTCCCGGTACGGGCATCGTGCACCAGGTGAACCTCGAGTACCTCGCGACCGTCGTCCAGACGCGGCAGATCGACGGCAGCGCCGTGGCGTTGCCCGACACCCTGGTGGGCACGGACTCGCACACCACGATGATCAGCGGACTGGGCGTGCTGGGCTGGGGAGTCGGTGGCATCGAGGCCGAGGCGGTGATGCTCGGCCAGCCGCTGTATCTGCTCACGCCGCAGGTGATCGGCTTCCGCCTGGAAGGCGCGCTGCCCGAGGGGGCGACCGCCACCGACCTGGTGCTGACCATCACCCAGATCCTCCGCAAGCACGGCGTCGTCGGCAAGTTTGTCGAGTTCACGGGCCCCGGCCTGGCGCACCTGCCGCTGGCCGACCGCGCCACCATCGCCAACATGTCGCCCGAGTATGGCGCGACCACGGCGCTGTTCCCCGTGGACGACGAGACGCTCCGCTACCTCCGCATGACCGGGCGCAGCGACGCGCTGATCGCGCTCGTGGAGCGCTACTGCAAGGCACAGGGCCTGTTCCGCACCGCCGCCACGCCCGAGCCCCAGTTCAGCGAGCTGCTCACGCTCGATCTGGGCACGGTCGAGCCGAGCATGGCGGGCCCGCGGCGACCACAGGACCGGGTGTCGCTGCGCGGGGTGCGCGAGAGCCTGCGCCGCTCCTTCCCGCAGCAGTTCGCGCCGCCGGGCGGCGACGGGGGCGCCGCTACGGGCGCGGCTGGCGCGCCGGCGGCTACGGCCGTGGCGGTCGCCGCCGAGCCGCGGCCCCGCCAGGTGGAGGTGGACCTCGACGGGCGGAAGGCCCAGCTCACTGACGGTTCGGTAGTCATTGCCGCGATCACGAGCTGCACCAACACCTCCAACCCGTCCGTCATGCTGGCCGCCGGGCTGCTGGCCAAGAAGGCGGTCGAGCGCGGGCTCACGGTGCAGCCGCACGTGAAGACGAGCACCGCGCCGGGATCGCGCGTGGTCACCGAGTACTTCCGCAAGGCGAACCTGCTGCCGTACCTGGAGGCGCTGGGCTTCCACATCGTGGGCTACGGCTGCACTACCTGCATCGGCAACAGTGGTCCCCTGGCCGAGCCGATCGCGCGGGCAGTGCGCGAGCATGATCTGGTGGTGGCAGCGGTGCTGAGCGGGAACCGCAACTTCGAGGGCCGTATCCACCCGCAGGTCCGCGCGGCGTACCTGGCCTCGCCGCCACTAGTAGTGGCCTACGCGCTGGCCGGCACGGTGGACATCGACCTCACCAGCGAGCCGCTGGGCATCGACCGCACCGGTCAGCCCGTGTACCTGCGCGACATCTGGCCCAGCGCGACCGAGGTCAGCGAGCTGATGGCCTCGTGCGTCCTGCCGGAGCTGTACCGCGAGGCGTACAGCCGAGTCTTCGAGGGCACCGAGGAGTGGCGGAAGTTACCGGTGCCGGCCGGGGACCTCTACCAGTGGGACCTCCAGTCGACCTACGTGCAGGAGCCGCCGTTCTTCGTCGACCTGCCCCCGGAGCCGGCGCCGCTCGCCGACATCACCGGCGCTCGGGTCCTGGCGATGCTGGGCGACTCGATCACCACCGACCACATCTCGCCGGCCGGCTCGATTCCCGTGGACAGCCCGGCCGGCCAGTTCCTCATCGCGCACGGCGTGGAGCCGCGCGAGTTCAACAGCTACGGCGCGCGCCGTGGCAACCACGAGGTGATGATGCGCGGCACGTTCGGCAACGTGCGCCTGCGCAACGAGCTGGTGCCCGGGCGCGAGGGCGACTGGACCGTGTACCTGCCCACTGGCGAGGAGCTGCGGATCTTCGACGCTTCGCAACGCTACCAGCGCGACGGCACGCCGCTGCTGGTCATCGCCGGCAAGGAGTACGGCTCGGGTAGCTCGCGCGACTGGGCAGCGAAGGGTCCGCTGCTGCTTGGAGTGCGGGCGGTACTGGCCGAGAGCTACGAGCGTATCCATCGCAGCAACCTGGTCGGGATGGGTATTCTGCCGCTCCAGTTCAAGCCCGGCGAGTCGCGGCAGTCGCTCGGGCTTACCGGCCGCGAGACGTTCGACATCCTGGGGCTGGCGGACGGGCTGCGTCCCGGCCAGGAGATGACGGTGCGCGTGCGCCGGGATGACGGCAGCCAGTTCACGTTCGGCGCGATCGCCCGCGTGGACAGCGTGGTGGAAGTCGACTACCTGCGGCACGGCGGCATCCTGCAGCTCGTGCTGCGCCACCTGATGCAACCTGCGCGCCGGCCCGAACTACCCGAGCAGGGCTAAAGCGTCGCGGCCCCGATGGCCGGCCCGCGGGTGGTATGCTGTGGATGTCACCACCCGCGGGCCGCGCACTGTAGGGCGCTGGCCTCTCGGAGGCGCGATGTCCGAGCAGATCTATCTCGACCATGCCGCTACCACCCCGGTGCGCCCGGAGGTGGTCGAGGCGATGCTACCGTTCTTCGGGAGCCGCTACGGCAATCCGTCGAGCATCTATGGTCTTGGGCGTGATGCGCGCGAGGCGATCGACTGGGCCCGCGACACGGTGGCGCGCGTGCTCCACTGCCGGCCCGCGGAGATCGTCTTCACATCGTGCGGCACGGAAAGCGACAACCTGGCGATCAAGGGCGTGGCGTTCGCCCTGCGCGACCGGGGCAACCATATCATCACTACCCAGATCGAGCACCACGCCGTGCTGCACGCCTGCGAGTGGCTGGAGCGCTATTTCGGCTTCGAGGTGACTTACCTGCCTGTCGACAGCACGGGGCTGGTGGACCTGCAGGCGCTGGAGCGCGCGCTCACGGATCACACGATCTTGGTCAGCGTGATGCTGGCCAACAACGAGGTGGGCACGATCCAGCCCATCCGGGCGATCGCCGACCTCCTGCGACGTCGAGGCATCTACCTCCACACCGACGCGGTGCAGGCAGGGGGCACCCTCGAGCTGGACGTCAACCGGCTGGGCGTGGACCTGCTGAGCCTATCGGGCCATAAGTTCTACGCTCCCAAGGGTGTCGGAGTGCTGTACGTGCGGCAGGGCACGCCGCTGCTGCCCATCCAGCAGGGCGGCGGGCAGGAGCGAGGCCGGCGCGCGGGCACGGAGAATGTGCCCTACATCGTCGGACTAGCGCGCGCCCTGGAGCTAGCCGCCGAGGAGCTGCCCTCGACGACTCAACGGCTACGCGGCCTCCGCGACCGCCTGATCGCCGGCGTGCTGGAGCGCGTCCCCGGCGCTCGGCTCACTGGCCACCCCACCGAGCGCTTGCCCAACAGCGCCAGCTTCGTGTTCGAGGGGGTCGAGGGCGAGGCGCTGCTGCTCAGCCTCGACCAGCACAACATCTGCGCGTCGACCGGCTCGGCCTGCACCTCCGGGTCGCTGGAGGCATCGCATGTCCTCAAGGCGATGGGGTTGCCGGTGAGCCTGGCCCAGGGCAGCCTCCGACTAACCCTGGGCCGCGACAACGACGCCGACCAGATCGAGCGCACCCTGGAAGTTCTGCCCGGCGCCATCGAACGGCTGCGTGCCGTCACTCCCGTGCGCTGACGCCGGTCCGGCCCCTCCCCTGTGTCGATCGCCGCTCCCTGCGGGTGGGATCGCCCGCATTCCCCGCTCTCGACCGCCGTTCCCCGGGGAGAGCTGCGCTAGGCGCCGGCGCGGGCCAGGACGCCGCGCAGCGCGGGGACCTTGCTCAAGGGCACGTAGACGAAGCCATCCATGATGCGCCGCGCCGTGCGCTCCAGTGCGGCGCGCGTGACCACCAGCTCGCCGTCCCGCTCGGTGACCGCGGCCTCCAGGGTGAGGATGCCAGCGGGATGGCCGATGCGCACCGTCGGCCGGCCGGGCTCGCGGCGACACACCTCGTGGACGATGGAGCCTGGCACGTGCGCGGCGGCCGCTGTTGCCAGGGCGCCCGTAACCGCGTACGCCTTGTGGAGGATCTGGCCCGAGAAGCCGCGGCCGAGTAGGTCGATCTCGTCGGCCTGGATGGCGCGCCCGGCCGCGGTCGTGAAGTCGCGGGGCGGGGCGACGTAGGCGATCTTGGGCCAGTGGGGGCTGTCGGCTAGCGCGCGCTCGGGCGCGGCGACGAACCCATAGAGCACGGCCGCGTGCCCGCGGATGCGCTCGACATAATCGAGCAGCGTGCGGTCGCCGTTGACCCGGCTCGCGCTCTCCGTGCCCTCCAATCCGAGGTCTTCGGCGCGCAGGAACACGTACGGGTTGCCGGCGTCGACCAGGGAGACCTCGAAGCGACGGCCGTCGACTACCAGCGTGTCGCGCGGGCGACCCGTAGGGAGGAGCTTGCCCGTGGCGCCGCCTCCGACGTCCTGGAAGTCGAGCAGGATGCGCGCGCCGGTGCCTGGGACGCCGTCGATCGCACAGTCGCCATCGACCAGCACCTCGCCGTCTTGCACCGGCACCTCGGCGACGATCATCTTCCGTGTGTTGGTGTTGTAGATGCGCACGCGTGTGACCGGCTCGACGGCGGGAACCAGGCCGCGCATGATGGCGTACGGGCCGACGCCAGCGGAGATGTTGCCGCAGTTGGGCTTGTAGTCGATGCTCGCGGTGGTGATGCCGACCTGCCCGAAGGTGTAGTCGATGTCGGCGTCAGGCCGCGATGGCGGGGAGAGGATGGCCACCTTGCTGGTCAGCGTGTCGCCGCCACCCAGGCCGTCGATCTGGCGCACGTCGGGGCTACCGTAGATGGCCAGGATGACCTGGTCGCGCGCCTCGGGATCAGCGGGCAGGTCCTCGGCCCACAGATACGCTCCACGGCTCGTGCCGCCCCGCATGAAGACGCACGGGATGCGCAGTTGCTGCATTGCCGCCCCCTCTCCTCCGCTGGCGCCAGCGATGTCGCGCCCGCGATCCATTCTGGCACCATTATGCCCCACGCGCCCCCCGGTGCGGGGCGGCCTGGACCCGGGAGGCACCGTATAATCCCGCGAATGGCGCGAGCGGAGAGGGTGGCATGAGCGACCTGCGCACTTGGCTCGAGTGGGTAGAGGCGCTGGGGCAGCTTCAGCGCGTGGCGGCGCCCGTGGATTGGGACGAGGAGCTGGGCGCGATCACCTACCTGGTCGCGTCGCGCGAGAACGCGCCAGCGCTCCTGTTCGAGAACGTCTGCGGCCACCCTGGCTGGCGCGTGCTGTCCAACCTCATCGGGTCGAGCTTGGACCGGTTGGCGCTGACTCTCGGCCTGCCGCCGGGGCTGCGCCCGCTGGAGTGTATCGCGGCGTCGCGGGAGCGCGTGCGCCGCCGCCTGCCGCCAGTCGAGGTGGCCTGGGCCGAGGCCCCGCTCGCCGCCCGGGTGTGGCAGGGCGCCGAGGTCGATCTCACGGCGCTGCCGGCGCCCAAGTTCTGGCCCCGCGACGGCGGCCGCTACGTGGGCAGTGGCACGGTGCTGATCACGCGCCATCCCGAGACCGGCACGCTCAACCTGGGCACCTACCGCCAGATGCTGCACGGCCCGCGCGAGGTCGGGGTGTATATCTCTCCCGGCAAGGACGGGCTGCAGCACTTGCAAGCGGCCTGGCGGCGCGGCGAGGCGCTGCCGGCCGTCGCGGTGTATGGACTCGATCCGCTGCTGCTGGTGGTCGGCTCGCAGAGTTTCGGCGCGCACACCTCGGAGTACGACGTGGCGGGCGGCATCCGCGGCGAGCCCGTAGCCGTGGTGCGGGGGCCGGTCACGGGACTGCCGATCCCGGCGACGGCGGAGATCGCCGTGGAGGGCTTCCTCGACCCCGATGCGCTGCGCCGGGAGGGGCCCCTGGGCGAGTTCACCGGTTACTACGGCCGGCCGGCCGGCGCCGCGCCCGTGCTGCGGGTGGAGGCGCTGTACTGCCGCGAGCAGCCCATCCTGACCGCGGCGATGGCCGCGGAGTATCCGATCTGCGAGCAGGCGCTGTTCATCGCGCTCGCACGGGCGGCACGGCTGTGGGACGATTTGGAGCGGCTGGGCGTGCCCGGTATCCGGGGGGTGTACGCGCATCCGGCCGCGGCGGCTGGCTTCGCCATGGTGGTCGTGTCGCTGGAGCAGCGCTATGCCGGCCACGCGGCCCAGGTACTCGCGCTGGCGGCCCAAGCCCCTTCCACGGCGTACTACACCAAGTGGATCATCGCGGTGGACGAGGACGTCGACCCCTCCGACCTCAACCAGGTGCTGTGGGCGCTGAGCGTGCGCTGCCATCCCACTCGCGACATCGATCTCCTGCGCCGCACGTGGTCCACCCCGCTCGACCCCTCGCAGAACGACGAGGCCGATCGGCCGTACGGCGCCAAGGTGCTGATCAACGCCTGCCGCGACCTGCGGCCACCCGGGCACACGGCGCCGCGGGCGCTGCTCCGCGAGCAGACCTATCGCCGTGTGGCCGCCCGCTGGGGCGAGCTGGGCTTCGTTGGCGCGCCGCCACGCCCGCCCGCCCTGGACCCGGGCGAGGCCCCGCTACCCGCCGAGACCAAGTTCGCGGCTGGTGTCGAGTAAGTTAAGAGGCGGTGCAGGTGATCGGCGCAGCGCCGCGCGAGCCGGGTTTGGCTTGCCTTCGCGGGCAAGGTGCTACCAGGCTACGATGAGTGACGGGGGCAGAGAGGGGGTCGCGCATAGCTTGAGCGCTACCCCCGCCCTTTCCGAAGGGATATCCTCATCCCTCAACCCCTCTTCCAGTGAGAGGGGGAATGGAGGGCAGCGCAAGCACCGGGCTGG